>DATHSP010000159.1:0-36004 GCA_035464075.1 Thermoleophilia bacterium
AGCGTCTTGCCGGCGAAGGCGTAGACGCCGACGGCCGTGCAGAGGACGACGAAGCCGAGAGCCAGGACGCGGAGTTGGAGGCGGCGGGCGGGCGTGAGCCCGACCGCCGCCGCTATCGCGAGATACAGCAGGCACACGTTGAAGGCGTACCAGCTGAGGTCGGGCCCGAATGACCAGGCGATCGACGCCCCCACCCAGACCGTGAACACGGCGAAGACGGCGAGTGCGGCGAGGTACAGGCGAGACGGCCGCTGGGGACGGACGAGCCAGACCCAGACCGCGGCGAAGCCGAGCATGGCGACGGCGACGGGCGTCGCGGTGCGCGGGATGTAGCCGCCGGAGAGGAACGCGAACGCCGTCGCCGCGGCGAGCACCGCGACGATCGGGGGGAGATCGCGGGGCCGGCTGCGGCGCAGGCGCAGGCGTGGTCCCTCCCGCGTGCCGGCTTCGATGTTCGCCTCGGGCGGCATCGTGGGCATTATAGCGACATGGCTCGCGGGTCGAGCCGCCCGGGACGCACCGACGCGGCGCGTCGAGGACCATCCCTTGCGAAGGCAAACGTATGGTCATGCAAGGAAGGGCGTGGTATAAGCATGGAGTGGGCCGAGAGAGAGAACCCGTTCGGTCGGGTGGACCGAGGCGGAGGGGGGTGAACTGATGTCGAAGCTGATCATCGTGGCGCTGGTGACCGTGCTGGTCCTGGCGGTCGCCGCCGTGGCGTACGCCGTGCCCCAGTCTGTCATCGACGCCATCATCGACGACGCGCAGGATGGCACGATCGACGGCGACTGGACCGTCGAAGAGCTCATGGCTGCGCTCGCGTACCTGCGCGACGACCCTCTGTACCAGCAGTACAATGATATCGAGGGCGTCATCGAGGACTACCTCGCGGGGCTGCAGGACCCGGGTGTCGCGGGGGCCGACGAGCTCGCCTTCACCGGCGCCGAGATCCTCCTGCTCCTGGGAGCGGGGGCCGGCCTCGCCGGCAGCGGCGCACTGTTGCGGCGCCGGCGCGACTAGCCGCCAGCACTGACGACAGCACCGTGTACGACGACGAAGGCGTTGCCTGACCAGGCAACGCCTTCGTCGTTCTCGCGTCTCCTCGGCCGCACGTGCGCGCGTCGTCTTCTCGCTGCATCCGCCGTCGCGCCCTGCTCAGGCGCGCTACGCCTTGCGTCCCTCGTCGCGCCTCCCTGCCACGGCGCGAGGGCCGCTCCGGCCCGCCCAGCGGACTCAGGGGACGACGGTGACCGGCGCCGGGGCGTCCGCGTCCTCGACGACGAGCGCGTCCGGAACGCCCAGGTCGCCGGCGACGGCGACGGCGAGGCGCCGGAGGCCGGGGTGGTGTGCCACGCGCACCACCCCGGCCTCCGGCGCCCAGTCGCCGCCCACGGCCTCGGGCACGTACCCGCAGACCGCGAGCCAGGTCCGCGCCGCCTCCGCCCCATCCCCGTCGAGGACCGCGAGCTCTACCGTGCGGCGCTCGGCGAACGTGACGCCGCGCCACGTGCCGGGGATCCCGGGCGCGAGGACCGCCGGCCAGCAGGCGCGCACGGCGGCGGCGGCGGCGGCGCGCCCCGCCTCCCGCCAATCCGCACGAAGACCCGCGGCAGCGGTCGCCGTGCCGTCCGCCGCTGACGGGCTCGCCGGCGACGACGGCCCGACGCCCGCCACGGTCGCCCCGCCGCCGCCTGGGACCCTCACGGCGACGACCGGCAGCCCCGACGCGTCGAGCGCGTCCGCAGCCTCGACCTCGACACCGTCCGGCACACCGGCCACGGGTGCGACCAGGACGGCCGGCTGATACAGGCGCTGCAGGCGGACGGCGCAGGCCAGCGTCGCGCCCAGGCGCGCCTCCCCCCCATCCGTGTCGTCACCGACCCCCTCCGTGGCGCTCACGAGCACCACGGCGAGCGGCCGTGACGTCGCAACGGACGCAGCCAGCGTCCCGGCGGCGTCGGCGGCGTCGCAGCGGACGGTCGTGACGTCGATCCCGGGGCCGGCGCTCTCGGCGACCGCCGCGCGCAGTCCCTGCGCGAACTCCGCAGCGGCCACGGCACCCAGTCCGCCCGGCAGGGCCACGATCACGCCCCCCGTCCGCTCGACGCTCGTGACCGCGACGGTCGTGCGCGGCGGCCAGAGGCCGAGTCGGAGCGCCTGGGCGAGCCGATCGGCCGCCCCCACGCGCGGTCGCCAGAAGACGCCCTCACCGCGGGTCTCGCGCACGACCGGCAGCGCGCGGACGGCGACGTCGTGCGCGCGGACCTCGCGGGCGCTCCTCGCGAGCGCGGTCGCCTGCTGCAGGTCGAGGTCGCTCTCGGCCAGCTCCGACCCCAAGGCGTAGTTCGCCACGGCGACCACGCTCAGCGACTCCAGCGGGACGCGCGGCAGGGCCTCGGCCAGCTGCTCGGTCTGCCGGCGGGCGATGGTGGTGGCGTCGCCACGGCCGGCCCAGGCCCTGAGGGCGGCCCTGCGCTGACGCCGCTCGCGTTGCGAGTCGCCGCTCGGGAACATCGTCGGGACCGCAGCGCCCAGCCCTTCGGCGCTCAACGAGATCGACCCGGCGAAGGGCACGCCCAACGCGTCACCGAGCGCGGCGGCGGCCTCTTCGGGACCGAAGAGACGGACGACGCGGCAGAGCCGGTCGAAGCCGGCCCCGGGCACGGCCACCTGGGTCTGCACCGGCACGACGACGGCGGTCAGCGAGGGCTGCTCGTGCTCGACGTGCAGCCACACCGCCGCCGTGCAGTCATCGCCGTCGGCACCCCCGCGTACGAACACCGCGACGTCCCGCGGCGCCGTCTCCGGCGTCGCCGCGGGAGGGGCGCCGACGACCTCACGCCAGGGGCCGGGCGTGGCGAGAAGGATGATGACGCCGAGGACGACGGCGACGCCGAGGAGCAGCGCGCCCCACGCGTCGAGGACCCGTGCTGCCGGGCGCAGCAGGCCCACGACGTCAGGGCTTGACGCGCGTGGACGAGGTGGCGAGCGCCAGCATGAGCTTCTCCGGCAGCTGGTTGTCGAGGGTGTTGATCACCCAGTACACCGTGCCGCTGCGCCGCCACGCCACCATGTGCAGCGCCTCGCCTTCGTAGAACAGCCAGTACTTGCGCCCGTCGATCTTCTTCGTGCTGCTCGGGTGTGCGATCGCCGGCGGATCGGCCCAGTCGAGCGCCTGGATGCCCCAGTAGCCCCCCTGGGCCGTGGTGCCGACGACGATGGCGGCGGCCTTGTCGCGACCGTCGGTGCCCTCCACCTTGTAGGCGTGGAACTCCTCGTAGCCGAGCCCGGACGCCCAGGCCGTGGGCGCGAACAGCTTGACCTTGGCCTCGGCGGCGAGCGCCTGCCACTCGGCCCACCCGTACTGCTGGTCCTCGAGGATCTCGACCTCGGGCTCGACGGTCTCCTCGGGCACGTCGAGGAGGCCGTCGAACGACGTGCCGACGAACACGTGCACGTCGCCGTCGGTGCCCGGCGAGCGCGGCGTGAGGCGGATCTCGGCGGGAGCGAGCAGCTCGGCGAGCTGGCGAGCGGCCCTGGCGAGGTACTTGGGCGCATAGATCACCGTCGTGTCGACCACTTCGTCGGCGTCGCCGACGGCCCCGGCCCGGTACCCGAGCGCCTTGAGCTGCGACGCGGTCGACGCCGCCATGCCGGCGTAGCCGTTGGCGTTGTAGACCTGCACGCCGTACAGGCGCTTGGAGATCTGCCGCGTCGCCTTGAGCGGCTTGTAGAGCGGGTCCTTGAAGGCCTTGACCTTGTCGGCGATCTCCTCCGCGGAGGCGGAGACGTACGAGATGCCGTCGATCATCGGCGTGTCGCCCTCGACGTGGACCGCCGAGATGCGCGACGTGTCGAGGGTGAGAGCCAGACTCGCGAGGGGCAGCAGCTTCTTGAGCGAGTCGAGATCGGAGGTCGTCTCCGCGGTGATCGCCTTGAGCAGTTTCGCCACCTTCTGCCAGTCGCGGTTCCAGCGGCCGGACTGGCGCTGCAGCTCGCGCAGGAAGAGCTGCTGCCGCTGCATGCGCGAGAAGTCGCCCTTCTGGTCGTGGCGGAAGCGCACGAAGTTGAGAGCGTCCTTGCCGCGCAGCTTCTGGTAGCCGGGCTCGATATTGATGGACTTCCAGCCCGAGTGCGGCGGGTTGTAGTAGCGGCGGTCGACTGGGATGTAGACGCCGCCGAGGATGTTGACGGAGTGCCAGAACCCGGCGAAGTCGACCCTGATGAAGTGGTGGACGGGAAGGCCGGTGACGGCGCTGAAGGTCTCGACCGCGAGCGCAGGTCCGCCGTACGAGTAGGCCTCGTTCATCTTCGCCGAGCCGACGCCGGGGATGTCGACCAGCAGATCGCGGGGCAGCGAGAGCATGGAGATGCTCTTGGTGTCCGGGTCGAGACGGACGAGGAGGAGCGTGTCGGAGCGCCCCGGATCGCCCTCGACCTGCTGGTCGCTGCCGATGAGAAGGATGTTGACCGGCTTGCCTGGCAGCGGCGGCTTGAGCTCGCGCGCCGTCGCCCGGACCTCCTCCTCGACCTCCTCGCTGCGCTCGCTCACCGTGTTCACGACACCGTTGGTCCAGCCGAGGGCGAAGCCCGGTGCGGCCAGCGCGGCGACGACGACCGCGAGGCTGAGGACCTTGAGACTGAGGTGACGACCGAAGGCGAGGTAGGCGGTGACGCCGGTCACCACGAGCACGCCGAGGGCGGGCACGCCGTACAGGACCCAGGGAGGCACGCGGCCCGTCTGCTCGGCCAGGTCCAGCACGCCGACCGCGTTGCCCAGGGCCTCACGGCCGTAGAGCCAGGTGAGCGCCAGACCCGCGGCGGCGGCGAGCGCGATGAGCGCCGTCAGCAGGAGCGCGCGCCGGCGGCTCCCCGCCGAGCGCGCGCGACGTGCAGGCGGCGGCGCGCCCAGCGGCGGCGCAGGGCCGCGGCGGACGGGCTCGTCTTCGCCGACTCTGTAGACGCGATAGTTCCCCATGGAGGTGCGGGCTCGAGGCCTTGTCTAGATGGTACCATCGGTCGCCACGCCCGGCCCCGCGGCGCCGGCACCAGCCCCCGGCGAAGCCACACCGTGCACGTCGCCCGCGACGTCGGCACCCAGGCCGCGCAGCTTCTCTTCGAGTCTCTCGTACCCGCGGAAGATGTGCCCGGCGCCGCGCACCTCGGTCGTGTTGTCGGCGGCGAGCCCGGCGGTCACGAGGGCGGCGCCGCCCCGCAGGTCCGGCGCCTCGACGACGGTGCCGCTCAGGCGCCGCGGTCCCGCGACCACGGCGTGGTGGCCGCTGGTGACGATTCCGGCGCCGAGCCGGTTGAGCTCGTCGACCACGACGAAGCGGTTCTCGAAGACGTTCTCGGTCACGATGGAGGTACCCTCGGCGAGCGAGAGCAGCACCATGATCTGGGCCTGCAGGTCGGTCGCGAACCCCGGGTGCGGCAGGGTGGAGATGTCGACCGGGGCGAGCGGGCCGTCGCGGCGCGCGCGGATGCGCCGCTCGCTCTCGTCGACCTCGACTCCGGCGGAGCGCAGCTTGGCGAGGAAGAGCTCGAGGTGCATGGGGTCGAGCCCCACGACGGTGACGTCGCCGGCCGTCGCGGCCCCCATGATGAGGTAGGTGCCGGCTTCGATGCGGTCGGCGATGACGGTGTGCTCGGCGCCGTGGAGGGCGTGACCGCCCTCGACCTGCAGCGTGCTCGTACCGGCGCCCTTGACGACCGCGCCCATCGCGGTGAGGAAGGCGGCGAGGTCGACGATCTCGGGCTCGCGGGCGGCGTTCTCGATCACGGTGACACCGTCGGCGGCCGTGGCCGCCATCAGCAGGTTCTCGGTGGCGCCGACGCTGGGGTAGTCGAGGGCGACGACGGCGCCCTTGAGCCGGTCGGCGCGCACCTTGATGAAGCCGTGGTCGATGTCGATGCGGGCGCCGAGCTTCTCCAGCCCGCGGATGTGGAAGTCGATGCGCCGCGGGCCGATGTTGCACCCGCCGGGCATGGCGATCGTGGCCTCGCCGAGGCGGGCGACGAGCGGCCCCATCACGATGATGCTGGCGCGCATCTGCCGCACCAGCTCGTAGGGCGCGCATCCCTCGAGACGGCCGCCCGGGTCGATCGTCAGCGTCGCGCCCTCGCCGGCGACGTGCGCGCCGAGGGCGCGCAGCATCTCGACCATGAGCTCGACGTCGGTGATGCGCGGCACGCGGTGGACGACCGAGGTCTCGGGCGTGAGCAGACTCGCGGCGAGCAGCTTGAGGGCGGAGTTCTTGGCGCCCGCCAGGACGACCTCACCCTCGAGGCGGGCGCCGCCTCTGACGAACAGGCGCTCCTCGCGCCGAGGCGCCGCCGTGTCCGTTCCCTCACCCATCGTGCCGTCTCCGCCGCGTGCGCGTCAGCCGCGCCGCTGGGCGACGCGCAGGCGGTTCTCGGCGCGGCGCAGCGCCTGCTCGGCGCGGTACAGGTCGACCTCGGCGCGGGCCTCGGGGTCGTCGCGCAGGCGCAGGCGCTCGGCGGCGCGCCGTCGCGCCACCGCGGCGCGCTCCACGTCGATGCGGCCCGCCTCCTCGGCGTGGTCGACGACGATGAGGACGCGGTCGAAGAGCACCTCGGCGAAGCCGATGCCGGTGGCCACGTAGTCGTACGTGCCGTCCGCCTTCTGGATGCGGGTCTCGCCGACGGCGAGCAGGGTCACGAGCGGCTGGTGCCCGGCCATGATGCCGAGCTCGCCCTCGACGCCGGGCAGCACGACGAGGGTCGCGGCGTCCTTGTACACCTCACCCTCGGGTGTGACCAGCTCGACCTGGATCGGGGGGTGGTCCGCCATGCCGGGCTCAGCCCCCTTCGGCGCGGCCGCTCATCTGCTTCGCCTGCTCGGCGGCCTCCTCGATGCCGCCGACCATGAAGAAGGCCTGCTCGGGCAGGTCGTCGCCGTGCCCTTCGAGGATCTCCTTGAAGCCGCGCACGGTCTCGGTGAGCGGCACGTACTTGCCCGGACGGCCGGTGAACTGCTCGGCGACGTTGAACGGCTGGCTGAGGAAGCGCTCGATCTTGCGCGCCCGCTGCACGACGACCTTGTCCTCGTCGGAGAGCTCGTCCATGCCGAGGATGGCGATGATGTCCTGGAGGTCCTTGTAGCGCTGCAGGACCTCCTGCACGCGGGTCGCGACCTCGTAGTGCTGGTCGCCGACCGCGTCGCGGCTGAGGATGCGCGAGGTGCTGTCCAGCGGGTCGACGGCCGGGTAGATGCCCTTCTCGGAGACGGCGCGAGAGAGCACCGTCTTGGCGTCGAGGTGCGTGAAGGTCGCCGCCGGGGCCGGGTCGGTGAGGTCGTCGGCGGGCACGTAGATGGCCTGCACCGAGGTGATGGAGCCGCGCTTGGTGCTGGTGATGCGCTCCTGCAACTCGCCCATCTCGCTGGCCAGCGTGGGCTGGTACCCCACGGCGCTCGGCATGCGCCCGAGCAGCGCCGAGACCTCGGAGCCCGCCTGCACGAAGCGGAAGATGTTGTCGATGAACAGGAGCACGTCCTGGCCGCCCTCCTCTCGGAAGTACTCGGCCACGGTGAGCCCGGCGAGGCCGACGCGCAGACGGGCGCCCGGGGGCTCGTTCATCTGCCCGAAGATGAGCGCCGTCTTGTCGATGACGCCCGACTCCTTCATCTCGAGCCAGAGGTCGTTGCCCTCGCGCGTGCGCTCGCCCACGCCGCAGAAGACCGACAGCCCGCCGTGCTCGGCGGCGATGTTGTGGATCAGCTCCTGGACGATGACCGTCTTGCCCACGCCCGCCCCGCCGAAGAGGCCGATCTTGCCGCCCTTGACGTACGGGGCGAGCAGGTCGACGACCTTGATGCCGGTCTCGAAGATCTCGTCGGTGGGGTCGAGCGACTCGAAGTCGGGCGCCGGGCGGTGGATGGGCCAGCGCTCGGCGCCTTCGATCTCACCGAGCATGTCGATGGTCTGGCCCATCACGTTGATGAGCCGGCCGAGGGTCTGCTCGCCGACGGGCACGGTGATGGGCTGGCCGGTGTCGGTGACCTCGACGCCGCGGCCGAGGCCGTCGGTCGAGTCCATGGCCACGGCCCGCACCTTGTCGTCGCCGAGGTGCTGCTGCACCTCGCACACCAGCTCGACCGTCTGGCCGTCCGCCCGCTCCAGCGGGATGGTGACGGCGTTGTGGATGGCCGGCAGCTCGTCGGGGAAGCGCGCGTCGACCACCGGGCCGATCACCTGCACCACTGTGCCTCTGTTCATCAGCTCAACTCCGCTCGTCACCGTTGTCGTCGGCGCCGCGCCGGCACGGCGCGGCGCCCTCCCCCTACCCGAGGGCGTCGGCGCCCGCCACGACCTCGAGGATCTCCTGCGTGATCGCGGCCTGGCGGGCCCGGTTGAGCGCCAGGGTCAGCCCGCCGAGCATCTCCTCGGCGCTGTCGCTGGCGTTGCGCATGGCGGTCATGCGCGCGCCCTGCTCGCTGGCGCTCGACTCGAGCAGGGCGCGGTACACGGCGATCTCGACATAGGCCGGCAGCAACCTCTCGAAGATGGTCGCCGGGTCGGGCTCGTACAGGTACGCCCCGGGCCTCGCCGTGCGGGTGTCGTCGGTGACCCGCTCATGGGGCACCGGGATGATCGACTCGTCCACCAGCGTCTGCTCCATGGGCGAGTCGAAGTGATTGTAGATCACGCGCACGCGGTCGACCTCACCGCGCAGGTACAGGCCGATGAGGTGGTCGGCGATCTGCTTGGCGTTGTTGTACTCGGGCCGGTCGCTGAGCCCCTGCCAGCTGCGCTCGATCGTGCAGCGGCGGAAGCGCAGCGTGCCGATGCCCTTCTTGCCCACGGCGAGGACGCGGGTCTCGCGGCCGTCCTCGCGCAGCGTACGCTCGACCTCGAAAGCACGACGCAGGACGTTGGCGTTGAACGCCCCGGCGAGGCCGCGATCGCCGGTCATCACGAGGACGGCCACGACGCTCTCGGGGTCACGCTCCTGGAGCAGCGCGTACTCGCTCGTCTCGCCCGAGTACGTGGCCAGGTCGACCATCATCTCGATCATGTCGGCGGCGTACGGACGGAGAGCCTCGATACGGTTCTGGGCGCGGCGCAGCTTGGCCGCCGCGACCATCTCCATGGCCTTGGTGATCTTGCGCGTGTTGTTGACCGACGCGATGCGGCGGCGGATGTCGCGCAGGGTGGCCACGTCAGGCGTCGCCCTCCCCGGCCGCCGGCTCGGCGGGTTCGACGTCGGACCCGCCCGGCGCGCCGGCCGCGTCGTCGGGCTCGGCCGAGATCGAGCCGGCGACCGTGCCGGCAGGTTCGATCGTGCCCACCGGCGAGAACGAGGTGTGGAACTGGGCGATGGCGCGGCGGAGCTCGGCCTCGGTCTCGGGTGTGAGCTCCTTCTGCTCGCGGATCGTCCGCAGCAGGTCGGCGTGCTGAGCGCGCATGGCCACGCGCAGCTCCTCGCGGAAGGCGGCGACGCGGTCGACCGGCACGTCGTCGAGGTAGCCCTGGGTGCCGGCGAAGAGGACGGCGACCTGCTCCTCGACCGGCTGCGGGTCGAAGCGCCCCTGGTTGAGCAGCTGGATCATGCGCTCGCCGCGGGCCAGCGACTTCTGCGTGGATTCGTCGAGCTCGCTGCCGAACTGCGCGAAGGCCTCGAGCTCGCGGTACTGCGCGAGGTCGAGCTTGAGGCGCCCGGCGACCTGCTTCATGGCCTTGATCTGCGCGTTGCCGCCCACGCGGCTCACCGAGATGCCCACGTTGATGGCCGGTCGCACGCCGGAGTAGAAGAGGTCGCTCTGCAGGAAGATCTGGCCGTCGGTGATGCTGATCACGTTGGTCGGGATGTAGGCCGAGACGTCGCCCTCCTGGGTCTCGATGACCGGGATGGCGGTGAGCGACCCGGCGCCGAGCTCGTCGCTCAGCTTGACGGCGCGCTCGAGCAGCCGCGAGTGCAGGTAGAACACGTCGCCGGGGAAGGCCTCGCGGCCCGGTGGGCGGCGCAGCAGCAGGCTCATCTGCCGGTAGGCGTCGGCGTGCTTGCTGAGGTCGTCGTAGAAGCACACCGCGTGCCGGCCGCCGTAGAGGAAGTGCTCGCCCATGGCGGCGCCGCAGTACGGCGCGAGGTACTTGAGCGGCGCCGAGTCGGAGGCGGTGGCCGCGACCACGATGGTGTAGTCGAGGGCGCCGTACTCCTCGAGCTTCTGCACCACCTGCATGACCGTGCTGGCCTTCTGCCCGATGGCCACGTAGACGCAGGTGATGTCCTGGCCCTTCTGGTTGATGATGGTGTCGACGATGAGCGAGGTCTTGCCCGTCTGGCGGTCGCCGATGATGAGCTCGCGCTGGCCGCGGCCGATGGGGATCATCGCGTCGATGGCCTTCCAGCCGGTCTGCAGCGGCTCGCGCACGGGCTGCCGCTGCACCACGCCGGGCGCTTTGAACTCGACCGGCCGGAACGCGTCGGTCTCGACGGCGCCCTTGTCGTCGAGCGGCGCCCCGAGCGGGTTCACCACGCGGCCGATCAGCGCGTCGCCCACCGGCACCTGCAGGATGCGGCCGCTGCGCTTGACGAGGTCGCCCTCCTTGATGAGCGTGTCCTCGCCCAGCAGGACGACGCCGACATTGTCCTCCTCGAGGTTGAGCACCAGGGCGGTGACGCCGTGCGGCAGGTCGAGCATCTCGCCGGCCAGGGCGTTGCGCAGCCCGTAGATGCGGGCGATGCCGTCGCCCACCTCGAGCACGGTGCCGACCTCTTCGACCTCGACCTCGGCCTGGTAGCCCTCGATCTGGGCCTTGAGGACCGCGGCGATCTCTTCGGGGCGCAGCTTCACTGTCGTGTCACCTCACACTTCTGCCGTCTGCAGCCGCCGCCGCAGCTGATTGATGCGGGCGCGCACGCTGCCGTCCACGATGGTGTCGCCGACACGCAGCACGAGACCGCCGATCACCGCCGGGTCGACACGCTCCGTGAGCTCCACCCGGCGGCCGGTGGCGGTGCGCACCTGCTCGGCGAGGCGCTCGCGTGAGGCGCCCTTCAGCGCCACCGCCGTGGTGACCTCGACGGTCACGATCTCGGCTTCGCGCGCCGCCAGGTGGCCGTAGTGCTCCGCCAGGCCGGGGATCGCCGCCGCGCGCCCCTTCTGCAACATGAGCTGGAGGGTGTTCGACAGCAGCGGCTGCGCCTCGCGGGTGAGCTCGCCCACGACCCGTCGCTTGGCCTCCGAGTCGATCTGCGGGTCGTGCAGGGCGTGACGCAGGGGCACGGAGGCCGCGAGGGCGGCCACGAACTCGCCGAGCTCGCGGCCGACGCGCTCGACCGCGCCCTCCTCGCGTGCGGCGTCGAAGAGGGCTTGGGCGTACACCCGGGCGACGGAAGTCTCGCTCATCGGCCGGGCCCCGCCCCCAGTCCGTCGAGGTCGATCTCGCGCAGGGCGTCGTCGACCAGGCGCTGGTGGTCCTCGGCGCTCAGGCTGCGCACGGTCACCTTCTCGGTGGCCAGCGCCGTGAGCTCGGCGACCTCGGAGCGCAGCGCGCGCAGCGCGCTGCGCGTATCGCGCTCGACCTGTTCGTGGGCTTTCTCGACGATGCGTTCGGACTGACGCCGCGCCTCGTCGACCATCTCGGCCTTGGCCGTGTCGCCGGCGAGCCGCGCCCGCTCGACGATCGCCTCCGCCTCGCTGCGCACCTCGGCCAGCGTCTTCTTGTACTCCTCGAGCAGGGCCTGCGCCTCGGCGCGCGTCTGCTCGGCCGTGTCGAGGCTCTCCTGGATGCGGGCACGGCGCCCGTCTATCGCGCGCTGCAGGGGCCCGAAGGCGTACTTCCACAGCACGAGCACCGAGAGCCCGAACGTGAGCAGCGTCCAGGGGATGAGACCCCAGTTCGGATCCAGCATACGTCTCTCCGATCGTCCGGTCGCGGTCCTCGGCGGCCTCAGGCGACGAAGATCAGGATCAGGGCGACGACGAACGCGTAGAGCGCGACAGCCTCGGTCACGCCGATGCCGATGAACATGTTGACGCGGATCTCACCGGACACTTCGGGCTGCCGGGCGATGCTCTCGAGCGCCTTGCTGATCAGCATGCCCAGACCCAGGGCGGGCCCGATGGACCCGACACCCATCGAGATGCCTGCGGCGAGCAGTCTGGCGGAGTCAGCGTCCATTCAGTTTCCTCCTTGACGGTTCTCAGACCACGTGGTCGAACGGCTAGTGCTCCTGGTCGAGCGCCCCTCCGATGTACACCCCGGAGAGGATGGCGAAGATGAACGCCTGGATGAAGGCGACGAAGAGCTCGAACAGGTAGATCAGGACGGACCCGCCCTGCAGGAGCGCGGCGGCGGCGTAGTTCTGGAAGAGCAGCGCCATGCCGAAGAACACCGCGAGGATGGCGTGCCCGGCCAGCATGTTGGCGAAGAGACGGACGGAGAGCGAGACCACGCGGAAGACCTCGCTCACGGCGTGGATGACCCAGATCAGCTGGCGCAGCACCGGCGGCGCGCTGGCCGGCGCCCAGTTGCGCACGTACGCGACCGGGCCGTTCTTGCGCACCCCGGCGTAGTGCGTGAAGACGAACGTGCAGAGCGCCAGGGAGAGCGTCACGTAGAGGTTCGCCGTGGCCGCGTAGAAACCGAGCGACCAGTGCTCGGCGAACGGCAGCGGCACGAGGCCGACCAGGTTGCTGATGAGGACGAAGAAGAACACCCCCGCGACGTAGGGGAACCACGTCTCGCGGCCGCTCTTCATCACGCTGCCGACGATGCTGTCGCGCGCCAGCTCGTAGAGGGTCTCCATGGCGAACTGGAAGCGCCCGGGCACGGGCTTGACGCCGCGGTTGATGAAGAACGCGAGCACGCAGACCACGCCGAAGGTGATCCACAGGTAGACCACGGTCTTGTTGACGGAGAGGTCGACCGGGCCGATGGAGGGCAGGTGGATGAGCGGGTGCGTCGCGAACTCCTCGACCACGTCGAACTCGGCGCTCTCGCCGCCGGGCAGGAGGAAGAGCACGACGACGCCCAGGAGGACGAGGGTGAGGATGACGAAGAGGCGGCCGCGCTTCACGAGCGCCTCGCCTCACGGGCGCCGAAGGCGCCGGACAGCAGCAGGAGCCGGACGGCGAAGTACACGGTGAAGCCGAAGAGGAAGCTCAGCGCCGCGGTGGGCAGGGCCGGACGCGCGAGCAGCGCCACGACGACCAGGCCGCCGACCACGGCGGCGATGCGCAGGACCATGCCGCCCAGGGCCACGGCGATGGCGTCGGCGAACTCGCCGCGCACGCCGCGGCGCCAGGCGAGCTCGTCGAGCGCCCAGTAGACGCCGACGAGCGCGATGCCGGCGACGGCCGCCCACACGGGGCGGCCCACGGCAGCCGCGACGACAGCCGCGAGCACGGCGAGGCCGGCGATGAGCACGGGGATGAGCGCCTGCCGGGGGATCGATCCGCCTCCTGCCGTCGTCACTTCGTCTCGAGATACACCGCGTACAGGGCGACGGCGAAACCGACGAACACCCCGATCGCCGTCGTCAGAGGGAAGGTGCCGAGAGCGTAATCGATGCCCCCTCCGACGGCGATGCCCGTCACCACGCCACCGAGCAGCAGGAACGCCACCGACTCGGCGGACGCCGACGACTTCGGCTTGCCGCCCTTGCCCTCACCGTCGCCTCTGCGCGGAGATGTCACACTCTACCTGTCGCGTCGTGTGCCCGCAACGGAGCCCTAACCCTCGACCCCACGCTCAGTATCTCCCTCGCCACCGCCGTCGTCACGCACGAGCCGTCCGCCGGTGTCGCGCCGCACGGAGCGGAAGCGGGTGAGCAGGCGGAACATGTAGACGGTGGCGACGGCGGAGGTCGCCCCGAGGACGGCGATGCCCGTGGCCGACCCGCGCTGCATGGCGATCGCCAGGCCGTTGAGGAGCAAGCACCAGCCGTAGAGCAAGAGGACGCTCTTGCGCTGTGAGAAGCCGTGCACGAGCACGAGGTCGTGATGGACGTGGTCCTGCCCCGCTGCGTAGAAGGGCACGCCTCTCTTCCAGCGGCGCCAGACGATGAGGAAGAGGTCGGTGAACGGCACCGCGAGCACGAGCAGCGGCAGCACGAGGGCGACGGCCGCCGTGCTCTTCAGCGGGCTCTGCACGCTGATCGCGCCGAGGGTGAAGCCGAGCAGCATCGACCCGGCGTCGCCCATGAAGATGCTCGCCGGGTGGAAGTTGAAGCGCAGGAAGGCGAAGGTCGCGCCGGCGAGCACGGCGGCGACGATGCCCATGGTCGGGAACCCCGTCGAGAGCGAGATCACGCTGAAGGTGAGCGCGGAGATCGCGCACACGCCGGCGGCGAGGCCGTCGAGACCGTCGATGAAGTTGACCATGTTGATGATCGCCGCCATCCACACCGCGGTCACGAGGACGGAGAGGATCGTCGGGAAGTGGATGAAGACGTCGGTGAACGGCACGGCGACGCGCGTGATGCGCACCTCGAAGTAGATCGCCACCCCGATCGCCAGCAGCTGGCCGATGAACTTGACGATGGGCTCGAGCTCGTAGAGGTCGTCGTACAGCCCGACGGCGACGACGATCGTCGCGCCCCCGATGATCCCCCAGACGGGGCGCGTGACTTCGACCAGAAGGAACGTCGAGACCAGCCACGCCGCGTAGATCGCGAGCCCGCCGAGCAGCGGGATGGCGGCCATGTGCATGCGGCGCTCGTCGGTGGGCAGGTCGACGGCACCGGCGCGGTGGGCGAGGCGGGCCATGAGCGGCGTCAGCAGGTAGACGAGCACCGCCGCCAGCACGAAGCCGAGCACGGCGGTGCGCACCGAGGTCGAGAGGCTGAGGATCCCGCCTATGACAGCGTCTCCCTGTGCAGCCGTACGCCGGCCTCTTCGAGCAGCGCTCGCGACAGCTCGTCGGGGTAGCCCTCCAGGTAGTGGATCTCGCGCACCCCGCAGTTGATCAGCATCTTGGCGCAGAGGACGCAGGGGTGCAGCGTGGTGTAGAGGGTCGCGCCCTCGATGGCGACGCCGTGGAGAGCGGCCTGGATGATGGCGTTCTGCTCGGCGTGGATGGCGCGGCAGAGCTCCTGGCGCTCGCCCGACGGGATGCCGAGCTCCTCGCGCAGGCAGCCGACGTCGAGGCAGTGCGCCACGCCGCGGGGCGCGCCGTTGTACCCCGTCGCGAGGATGCGCTTGTCGCGCACCAGCAGAGCGCCGACCTGGCGCCGCAGGCAGGTCGAGCGGGTGGCCGCCTGCCGGGCGAGCTGGAGGAAGTACTCGTCCCAGCTCGGCCGCTCCGGGCGGCCGGACGCGGACCCCGCGGTCTGCGGCCCGTCGCCCATCAGAGGAACTCGTAGAGCGGGAAGCGGTCGAGGAGCTCGACGACCTCGCCGCGGATGACGTCGAGCGCCCCGGGGTCGTGCCGGTGCTCGATGGCGCGCAGCACGAGCTCGCCGGTGGCCCGCATATCGGCCTCCTCGAAGCCGCGTGTGGTCACGGCCGGCGAGCCCACGCGCAGGCCGCTGGTCGCGTTGAAGGCGGCGTCGTCGAAGGGGATGACGTTGCGGTTGGCGGTGATGTTGACCGAGTCGAGGAGCTGCTCGCCCTCGCGGCCGGTCATGCCGACGCTGCGCAGGTCGACGAGAGCGAGGTGCACGTCGGTGCCGCCGGAGACGAGGCGCAGTCCGCCCTCGGCCAGCGTCTCGGCCAGGGCGGAGGCGTTGCTCACGATCTGCCGCTGCAGGCGCTGGAACTCCTCGCTGGAGGCGATCCGGAAGCAGACCGCCTTGGCGGCGATGACGTGCATCAGCGGCCCCCCCTGCATGCCGGGGAAGACCGCCTTGTCGATCGCCGGGCCGTGCGCGCCGCGACACATGATGAGGCCGGCTCGCGGCCCCGTCAGCGTCTTGTGCGTCGTGCTCGTGACCACGTCGCAGTGCGGCACCGGGTTGGGGTGGGCCCCCGCCGCCACGAGGCCGGCGACGTGGGCGATGTCGGCCATGAGCAGGGCGCCGACCTCGTCGGCGATCCGGCGGAAGGCGGCGAAGTCGATGGTCCGCGGGTACGAGCTGTACCCGCAGACGATGAGCCGCGGCCGGTGCTCGAGCGCCAGCGCCCGGACCTCGTCGTAGTCGATCGTCTCCGTGTCGCGCCGCACGTGGTACGGCACGAAGCGGTACGTGCGCCCGGAGTAGTTCAGCTCGAGGCCGTGGGTCAGGTGACCCCCGTGCGCGAGCTCCATCGCCATGACGGTGTCGCCCGGATCGAGCAGCGCGAAGTACACGGCGAGGTTGGCCGACGAGCCGGAGTGCGGCTGCACGTTGACGTGCTCGGCGCCGAAGATCGCCTTGCAGCGGTCGATGGCGAGCTGCTCCACCTCGTCGATGACCTCGCAGCCGCCGTAGTAGCGCGCCCCGGGGTAGCCTTCGGCGTACTTGTTGGTGAGCACCGAGCCCGTGGCCTCGAGGACGGCGCGGCTGGCGAAGTTCTCCGAGGCGATGAGCTCGAGGGTCTCCTGCTGGCGGAGGAGCTCGGCGCGAAGGAGCTGGTTGAGCACCGGGTCGAGCTCGTAGATCGGCTGCCGCCGCCACTCCCGCCCGACGACGCGGTGCGGTGTCACCCGCCCTGCCCCTCGCCCTCGATGCCCTCCACGCGGCGGGCGTGGCGCCCGCCCTCGAACGGCGTCGCCATCCACACCTCGGTCACCGCCCAGGCCTCCTCCTCGGAGAGGATGCGGCCGGCCAGGCAGAGGACGTTGGCGTCATTGTGACGGCGCGACATCTCGGCGAGGTGCGGCGTGGTGGCCACGGCCGCGCGGACGCCGTGGTGGCGGTTGGCCGCCATGCACACCCCGAGCCCGGTGCCGCAGACGAGGACGCCGCGCTCGGCCTCGCCGCTCTCGACCATGGCGCCGACGGCGTGGGCGTAGTCCGGGTAGTCGACCGACGTCTCACCGTCGGCGGCGCCGAGGTCGACGACGACGTGGCCCTGGGCGCGCAGGCGGCGCACCACGGCCTCCTTGATGCTGAACCCTGCGTGATCGCTGCCGGCGGCGAGCTTCACGTGAGGCCTCCTCTCGAGAGCGTGACACGCGGCCGGCGACGCACCGCGTCGCACCGGCCGCTCAACGCCCGGATTCTACCAGCGGCACCGCCCGGCGACAGCCACGACGACGCGAGCCCAGCGCGCGCGCCGGAGCGCCGTGCGGGAGCGCCACGACAGGCTCCGCGCCACCGCGCCGTGAGGGAGCGCCCGCGCGGGACACGGCGTCAGGGCGCCGGCAGGTCGTCCCGCTTCTTCGTCAGCAGCTCCTCGATGGCCGCCTCGTCCCACGGGCCCGGGCGCAGCAGGCGCCAGCGCCCGTCGTCCTCGTACGTGCTGAGGTCCACGACACTCGAGGCGAGTCCGGCGACCGGACCGGCGTCGAGCGCCAGGTCACAAGCCTCCAGCACCGCGGCGTCGACCTCGGCGAGCGCGGTCGCGGGCCGCTCGCCGCTGCGGTTGGCGCTCGAGGCGACGAGTGGGTACGGCAGCGTCTGGAGCAGGCGTGCGTCGCCGGGCCAGCGCGGTACGCGGACACCCAGCGTCGGCACCACCACCGTCTCCGACCGACCGAAACGCCGACGACGCTCGACGCGCACCTCGCCGGGCGGCGGCACCGACCAGTCACCGGGGTACGGGACGAGCAGGGTGACGGGGCCGGGCAGGAGGCGCCGGCAGGCGTCCCGCAGCCGGCGCCCCAGCGGCACGGTCGCGAGCAGCAGCTCGCGCGCCGGGAAGACCACCTGCAGGGGCTTCGACGGCTCGCGGCCCTTGGCCGTCCTGACCGCCTCGACGACCGCCGGCGAGAGCACACCGCCGACGCCGTAGACGGTGTCGGTGGGGAAGCAGACGAGCCGCGCCGCGGCCAGCGTCGCCGCCAGCTCGAGCGCCTCGCCGGCGCCGATGGCGCCGAGATCGACGCGGCGCGGACCGCCCACGCTCACGCGGCGTCCTGTACCGGGCGCACGGGGATGCCGCGCGCGGCGAGGAAGCGACGTGCCTCGGCGATCGAGTACGTGCCGTAGTGGAAGATCGAGGCGGCGAGCACGGCGTCGGCCTCGCCCGCGGTGAGGCCCTCGGCGAGATGCTCGAGCGTACCCACCCCGCCGGAGGCGATGACCGGGACGTCGACGGCACGGGCGACGGCACGGGTGAGCTCGAGGTCGTAGCCGTCGAGGGTGCCGTCCCTGTCCATGCTCGTGAGCATGAACTCGCCGGCGCCGAGCTCGGCCGCGCGCACGGCCCACTCGAGGGCGTCGATGCCGGTCGGGGTGCGCCCGCCGTGCACGTAGACCTCCCAGCGCGACGCCGGGTGCCCCTCCCGGCCCGGGCCTTCCTCCCCACCTGCGCTTTCCTTCCCGCGTGGGCCTTCCTCCCGGCCTACGCCTTCCTCCCCGCGCGGGCTCCCCTCAAGGGCCGTACCCGCCACACGCTTGGCGTCGATGGCGACCACGATGCACTGCGTCCCAAAACGCTCGGCGCAGCGCCGGACAAGCCCCGGGTCCTCGACCGCGGCCGTGTTCATCGTCACCTTGTCGGCGCCGGCGGCGAGGATCGCGCGCACGTCCTCCTCGCTCGACAGGCCCCCGCCGATGGTGAACGGGATGAAGACCTGCTCGGCGCAGCGCGCGGCCAGGCCGGCGATGATCTCGCGGCGCTCGTGCGAGGCGGTGATGTCGAGGAAGACGAGCTCGTCGGCGCCCTCGGCGTCGTAGCGCGCGGCGAGCTCCACGGGGTCGCCGGCATCACGCAGGCCGACGAAGTTGACGCCTTTGACGACGCGGCCTTCGCGCACGTCGAGGCAGGGGATGATGCGCTTGCAGTGCACGCCCGGCGCCGCTCAGGCGCGCACGACGTCCATCGCCTCGGCGAGCGTGAACGCCTTCTCGTACAGCGCCCTGCCGAGGATGACGCCGACGACGTTGGGCGCCTGCAGGCGGCGCAGGCGACGGAGGTCGTCGAGGAGCGCCACGCCGCCCGACATGATGATCTCGAGCGAGGTGGCTTCGGCCAGGTCGCGCAGCCCGATCAGGTTGGGGCCGCCCATCATGCCGTCGCGGGCGACGTCGGTGTAGACCACGCGGCGCACGCCGTGCTGCTCCAGCACCTTGACGAAGCGGATGGCGCTCATCTGCGTGCGCTCCTGCCAGCCGTGGGTCGCCACCATGCCGTCGGTGCAGTCGAGACCGACGACGAGCCGGTCCTCGAGCCAGTTGACGGCGTCCTGCAGGAGGTCGAGCGCGGTGATGGCGGCCGTGCCCATGACCACCCAGCGCACGCCGATGCCGGCGACGAGCGCGAGACTCTTGGGACTGCGGATGCCGCCACCGTACTGGACGGGCACGCTGACGGCGCGGACGATGCGCTCGACGATCTCGAAGTTGACCAGCTCGCCGGTGCGCGCCGCGTCGAGGTCGATCACATGCAGCGCCTCGGCGCCCTGCGACTGCCACTGCTGGGCGAGGGCCACCGGATCGTCGGAGAAGACGGTGGCGTCGTCGAAGTCGCCGCGCCGCAGGCGCACGGCCTTGCCGCCTTGGATGTCGATCGCTGGGAACACGATCATGAGCGCTCAGCCTCCCCGCGCCGCGGCGGTCACGAAGTTGCGCAGCAGGCGCAGCCCGACCGCCGAACTCTTCTCAGGGTGGAACTGTACCGCCCACACGTTGTCGCGCGCCACTGCCGCCACGTGCGGCCCCCCGTAGTCGGTCACCGCGGCCACAACCGTGGGGTCGGCCGGCGCGGCCGCGTAGGAGTGCACGAAGTAGACCGCCGCCGGCTCCGGCAGGCCGGCGGCCATACCGGCGCCCGCCGGCCGCCACTCGAGCGTGTTCCAGCCGATGTGCGGCACCTTCAACGCCGTTTCGAGACGCTCCACCGTGCCGCGGAGCACGCCGAGCCCGGGCCGACGGCCGCCCTCGTCGCTGCTCTCGAAGAGCAGCTGCAGGCCGAGGCAGACACCGAGGAAGGGGACGCCGGCGGCGACGCGCTCGACGACGGCGGCGCCGAGCCCCGAGGCGTCGAGGCGCGTCACGGCGTCGCGGAAGGCGCCGACGCCGGGCAGGACGACGGCGCCGGCGGCGCGCACCGCCTCCGGCGCGTCGCTCACCGTGACCGCGGCGCCGGCGCGCTCGAGCGCCTTCGCCACACTGGCGAGGTTACCCATGCCGTAGTCGACGACGACGAGCCGCGGCGCGGCCACGGAGCCTCCCGGAGTCAGAGGACGCCCTTGGTCGAGGGCACGGCGTCGCCGCGCTCGCCGCGGCCGCAGGCCTCGGCGAGCGCCCGCGCCGTGCCCTTGAAGACCGCCTCGACGATGTGGTGCGGGTCGCTGCCGGCGAGCAGGCGCACGTGCAGCGTCGCTCCGGCCTGCGTGGCCAGCGAGCGCAGGAAGTGCGCCGTGAGGTCGGCGTCGAACTCGCCGACGCGCAGGCCGGTCAGCTGCAGGTCGTGGGCGAAGAACGGCCGCCCCGAGAGGTCGACGACGACCATGGCGAGGGCCTCGTCCATGGGCAGCAGGCAGGAGCCGTACCGGCGGATGCCGGCCTTGTCGCCGACCGCCTCGCGCAGTGCCTGACCGAGTGTGAGGCCGATGTCCTCGACCGTGTGGTGGCCGTCGACCTCGAGGTCGCCCTCGGCGCGCACGGTGAGGTCGAAGCCGCCGTGGTGGGCGAAGAGCTCGAGCATGTGGTCGAGGAACCCGATACCGGTCGCGACCTCGACCGCGCCCGAGCCGTCGAGCGCGAGACTGAGGGCGATGTCGGTCTCCTTCGTGGTGCGGCGGACCTCTGCGCGGCGTGGCGTCATGGCTGCTCCCCGGGACGGGCGGCACGGAGGGCCGCCGAGCGCGCGTGGGCGCGCAGGCCCTCCTCTTCGGCGATCGTCGCCACGGCGCCGGCGAGGGCGGCCGCCGCGGTGTCGTCAAGTTCTACCACAGCCACGCGGCGCTGGAAATGCGCGACCGACAGGCCCTGCCCGAAGCGCGCGGCACCGCCGGTCGGCAGCACGTGGTTGCTGCCGGCGGCGTAGTCGGCGAAGGCCGTCGCCGCGTTGGGGCCGACGAAGACGGCGCCGGCGTTGCGCACCCGGGGCACGAGCGCGGCGGCATCGTCGAGGTGCAGCTCGAGGTGCTCGGGGGCGAAGGCCGCGCAGAGCTCGAACGCCGCGTCGAGGTCGGGGCAGGCGACGGCGACGAGCTGCTCGTGGCCCAGGCCGAGCTCGGCGCCGAGACGCTCGACGGCGGCGCGCACGGGCTCGGACAGCGTGCCTCCGACGTCCGCGAGGCAGGCCATGGCGCCGGCGCCGTGCTCGCTCTGCGCCAGCAGGTCGGCGGCGAGCCACTCGGGATCGGCGCCGGCCGCGACGACGACGAGGACCTCGCTGGGGCCGGCGAGCCCGTCGATGCCGACCTCGCCGACGAGCTGGCGCTTGGCCTCGGTGACGTAGGCGTTGCCGGGCCCGGCGATCACGTCGCAGCGTGGCACGACCGGGGTACCGAGCGCCATCGCCGCCACCGCCTGGGCGCCGCCCACCGGGTACACCCGCTCGACGCCGAGCAGGGCGCACGCGGCGGCCACGCCGGGGGCGACCCCGCCCCCGGGACGCGGCGGCGAGCAGACGACCACGCGATCGACCCCGGCGACCTGCGCCGGGAGCACGGTCATGAGCACCGAGGATGGGTAGTCGGCGAGGCCGCCGGGCACGTAGAGCCCGGCGGCCGCGACCGGCACGACCTCCTGCCCAACGACCTGGCCCTGGGCCAGCGTGGCCCGCCAGGGCCGCGGCGCCTCGCGCTCGTGATAGGCGCGGATGTTGGCCGCCGCGAGCTCGAGCGCGGCGCGCAGCGCCGGCGCGGCCGCGATGAGCGCCGTCCGGAGCTCTTCGGACGGCACCGCGTAGTCCTCGCGCAGCTCGACGCCGTCGAGGCGACCGGTCCAGTCGCGCACGGCGGCGTCGCCGCGCCCGCGCACGTCGGCGACGATCGTGGCGACGGCCTCACGGACCGCGGCGGACGGCGGTGCCAGGGCGCGCAGCTCCGCGACCACGCGCGCCGCGTCGCCCGGCCACTCGATCGTCCTCACGAGGCGACCGCCCGCCGTGTGCGGCGCGCGAAGGCCGCGAGGTCGGCGCCGCGCAGGGCGTGGGCGGCGAGGCCCGCCACGAGGCGCAGACCGCCGGCGGCGACCTCGCCGCGAACGGCGAACGGGGACTCCGGCTCCTCGCCCTCGTCGACCAGCCCGACGACCAGGTCGAGGCGGAGCAGCCTGCCGGCGAGCCAGGGCTCGTCGACGAACTCGACCAGCCGTGGCTGGCAGCCGTGCGCCTCGAGGTAGCGCCGCGTCAGGCGCGGGTGCGCGGTGGCCACGAGCGGGCGCCGCGGGAGCTCGCCGCCGCTCCCCTCACGGGGGACCTCGCCGGCATCCGCGGAGTACACGGCCGCCACGAGCCGGGCCTCGCCCACCTCGAGGTCGAGCAGCTCGACGACCTCGGGGCCGCGCTCGAGGAGCACTTCGGCGCCGAGGATCGCCGCGTCGAGGGCGTCGCGCCGGCAGAGGGTCAGAAGGTCGCCCGGCCGCGCGAGCGCGACCGTGTGGCCGCCGCCCACGACGAGCTCGGGGTGTGCGAGGCCGCGCAGCGGCTCCGCCGGCGCCCCGGCGCGCACCGCGAGCTCGACCGCGGCGGCCGTGCGCTTCGGCGGGCCGAGCGCGATGCCGAGTCTCACCTGAGCCCCAGGGCCTGCAGCACGTCGCGCCACGAGCCGCTCACGGGCGCCCCGTCGAGCGGCTCCAGCTCGTAGCGCCCGCGCTCGTGGTGGAGGACCGGCCCCGCCGCGGGCCGGCCGTCGGCGGGCAGCGCCGCCACGGCGAGACCGCCCTGCCGCAGCTCGCGCGTCTGCTCCGGCAGCTCGAGGCCGCCGACGAACTGGAGCGGCGGGGCGAAGGCCGCCAGTGCGACCCCCGCCTCCTCGAGCGCGAGCCGCAGCCGGTCGATCGACAGCGCAACGCCGACGCCCGGCACGTCCCACTCGAAGTGCGCACCGAGACCGTCGTAACGCCCGCCGGTGGCGATGGGCAGCCCCACCCCGGGGGCGTAGGCCTCGACGACGATCCCGGTGTAGTAGGCCAGGTCCTGGAAGAGGCCGAGGTCGAAGGCGAGAGCGTCCTCGTACCCTGCGGCCGCGACCAGGTCGCGGACGGTCTCGAGCCGGCCCACCGCCTGCTCCATCGAGGCCGTGCGCGAGAGCCGCCGGGCGTGGGCGAGCACCTCGCGCGCCCCGCTCACGTCGACGGTCTGCTGCAGGGCACGGCGCGCCTCGTCGTCGACGCCGACGTTGTCGAGGATCGTCTCGAGGAGCGGGTAATCGCGGTCGTGCAGGGCGTCGAGGAGGGCCTGCTCGTCGTCGTCGCCGATGCCGAACGACTCGACCAGGGCGGCGCTGAAGGCCATGGTGCCGATCACGACCCGGTGCTCGCGGAGGCCCAGGGAGGCGAGCACGTCGCAGAGCAGGGTGACCGCCTCGGCGTCGGCCGCCGCCGAGCCGTCACCGAGCAGCTCGACGCCGGCCTGCACGAACTCTCCGTCCTGGCTGCGCTGTGGCGCCCAAGGCCGGCAGGCGGAGGCGAGGTACGAGAAGCGCAGCGGCAGCGGCTTGTCACGGTAGCGGCTCTCCGCCATGCGCACGACACCGACCGTCAGGTCGGTGCGCAGCATGAGCTGGCGGCCGTGCTCGCCGAACACCCGGTAGCCCGCCTCGAGGGTGTCGTCCTCGAGGCGCTCGAAGGTCTCGGCGAACTCGAGGATCGGCAGGCGCACCTCTTCGTACCCGTAGGCGGCGAAGCGCGCACGGACGGCGGCCTCGATGCCGCGCAGCTGGGTCACCTCGGCCGGGAGGATGTCCTGCATGCCTTCGGGGATCATCGACCCACCGCCTCGCCGCAGGGGAACCCGCCGAGCTCGATACAGCTCTCGCCGAGCAGCGCCTTGAGCTCGGCGTACAGGCCGGAGGCGGGCGACACCCGAAGCCCGTCGCCGACCCGCAGGCGCGCCCTCTCGTCGCCGCGGACCATGTTGAGCACCACGGGCACCTCCCCGGGGAAGTCGGCCAGCACCTGCCTGATCTCGCCGAGCGCCGTGGCCGGCACGCGCCCCGCGTCGATGGTCACGGTGAGCGGGTGGTACTCGCTCACGCCGCCGAACGGCTGCGCGTCGAGCACCATCAGCTTCACCTCGTCCTGGGTCTTGCGGTCGACGCGCCCCTTGACCTTGACGATCGCGTCCTCCGCCAGCAGGTCGCGGAACTGCTCGTACGTGTTGGCCCAGCAGATGCACTCGCAGCCGCCGTCGACGTCCTCGAGTCGGAAGACGAGCCAGACCCCGCCCTGGCGGTTGACCTTCTTCTGGGTGCTCGTGATCACACCGCCGGTCCACAGGATCGACCCGTCGGCGGCGTCGTCGAGCGCCGAGACCGGCATGTCGATCTCGTCGCGCAGCTGCTGGCGCAGGCCCTTGAGCGGGTGCGCCGAGACGTAGAGGCCGAGGGCCTCCTTCTCGAGGCGCAGCAACGTGGCCTGGTCGTACTCGCGCGACGGCACCGCCGGCGCCTGGGCGGCACTGTCGTCGGGGGCCATCATCTCGAAGAGCCCGCCCTGCCCCTGGGCGCGGTCCTTGCGCCGACGCTCGCCGTCGGCCATCGCCGCCGGCAGGGCGTCGAGCATGCCGCGCCTGGGATCGCCGGTCGAGTCGAAGGCCCCCGCCTTGATCAGGGCCTCGAGGGTGCGCTTGTTGACGTGCTGCGAGTCGACGCGGGCGCAGAAGTCGTAGATCGAGGCGAAGGGCTCGCCGCCGCGGGCGGCGACGATCGCCTCGATCGCGCCCACCCCCACGCCCTTCACGGCGTTGAGACCGAAGCGGATCTTGCCCTCGACCACGGTGAAGTCGTTGGCGCTCTCGTTGATGTCGGGCGGCAGCACCTCGATGCCCATCTCACGGCAGAGGTGGACGTAGAAGGGCACCTTGTCCTTGGTGTTCATGACGCTCGAGACGAGGGCCGCCATGTACTCGACCGGGTAGTTCGCCTTGAGCCAGGCGGTGCGGTAGCTGATGAGCGCGTAGCAGGCGGCGTGGCTCTTGTTGAACGAGTAGTCGCCGGTGGCCTCGAAGTTGGCCCAGAGCCGCTGGCTCACGGCCGGCGGCACGCCGCTCGCCGTGAGCCCCTGCATGAGGGGCTCCTTGAGCGAGGCCATGAGCTTCTTGTCCTTCTTGCCGATCGCCTTGCGCAGGTCGTCGGCCTGGGCGGGGCTGAAGCCGGCGACGCGGCGGGCGATCGCCATGTACTGCTCCTGGTAGATCGTCACCCCGTGGGTCGCCTCGAGGATGGGGCGCAGGGCCTCGTGGTCGTAGACGACCGAGGCCGGGTCCTTCTTGTTGCGCGCGTAGGCCGGGATGTACTGCATGGGCCCCGGCCGGTAGAGCGCGACGATCGCGATGAGGTCCTCGAAGGCGGTGGGGACGACCTCGCGGAGGGCGTCGCGCATGCCGCCCGACTCGAACTGGAACACGCCCGTGGAGTCGCCGCGCGCGAGCATGCGGTAGGTCTTCTCGTCGTCGAGCGGCAAGGTCTCCATCTCGACGCGCACGCCGTGCGTGGCCTCGATGATCTTGAGGGCGTCCTCGATGACGTCGAGGTTGCGCAGGCCGAGGAAGTCCATCTTGAGCAGGCCGAGCCGGGCCACGTCGTCCATGCCGAACTGGGTCACGACCTCGGCGTCGCCCTTCTGCTGCAGCGGCACGTACTCGGTGAGCGGCTTGTCGCTGATGACCACGCCGGCGGCGTGGATCGAGTCGTTGCGGATCAGGCCCTCGAGCGACATCGCCAGGTCGACGACCTGTTTGACCTGCGGGTCGGCGTCGTAGGCCTGGCGGAGCTCGCCGCCCGGCAGCATGGCCTCCTTGAAGGTCGCCGGCGGCGCCTGCTCGGGGATCATCTTGGCGATGCGGTCGCCGATCGCGTACGGGAGCCCCATCACCCGGGCGGCGTCGCGGACCGCGGCCCGCGCCGCCATGGTGCCGAAGGTGATGATCTGGGCGACGCGGTCGCGACCGTACTTCTGGGCCACGTACTCGATGACCTCGCCGCGGCGCTCCACCGAGAAATCCATGTCGATGTCGGGCATCGACTTGCGGCCGGGGTTGAGGAAGCGCTCGAAGAGCAGGTCGTACTTGAGAGGGTCGATGTCGGTGATGCCGAGCGCGTACGAGACGATGCTGCCGGCGGCCGACCCGCGGCCGGGCCCGACCGCGATGCCCGCGCGCTTGGCGAAGTCGACGTAGTCCCAGACGATGAGGAAGTAGGCGTCGAAGCCCATGTCGGCGATGACGCCGAGTTCGTAGTCGAGGCGCTCGCGGACCTCGGACGGGACGTCGGCGCCGTAGCGGCGCCGCACCCCCGCCTCGCACAGCTCGCGCAGGTACGAGGTCTCGGTGTGCCCGTCGGGCACCGGGTACGTGGGCAGCCGGTAGGTGCCGAACTCGAGTGTGACGTTGCAGCGCCCGGCGATCTCGGCCGTGGTCGCCAGCGCCTCGGGGTAGTCCTTGAAGCGCGCGGCCATCTCCTCGGGTGACTTGAGGTAGAACTCGTCGCTCGAGAGGCGCATGCGGTCCTCGTCGGCGAGGAAGCTCTGGGTCTGGATGCAGAGGAGGGCGTCGTGCGCGTACGAGTCTTCGCGACGCAGGTAGTGCACGTCGTTGGTGGCGACGGTCGGCAGGCCGGCCTGTGCCGCCAGCGCGGCGAGCCGCGGGAGCAGCTCGCGCTGCTCGGGCAGGCCGGCGTCCTGCAGCTCGACGTAGACGTTGCCGGCGCCGAAGAGGCCGACGAGGCGGTCGAGGTCGGCGCGCGCGTCCTCCTCCCTGCCGTCGCGGAGCGCGACCGGGATGCGGCCGCTCATGCAGCCCGTGAGGCAGATCAGG
The DNA here is from genome assembly GCA_035464075.1 of Thermoleophilia bacterium. Taxonomy (GTDB): domain Bacteria; phylum Actinomycetota; class Thermoleophilia; order UBA2241; family UBA2241; genus UBA2241. The sequence continues at coordinate 26,984 of DATHSP010000159.1, forward strand.
CCGCTGTGGTACTGCTCGAGCAGCTCCCAGTCGGCGCGCGGCTTGTAGTAGTAGCCCTCGAGGAAGGCGAGCGTGGAGAGCTTGACCAGGTTGCGGTAGCCCTCGTTGTCGGTCGCCAGCAGGGTGAGGTGGTGGTAGCGCTCCTTGACCCCGCCGCGCGCCCGGCGGTCGTTGACCACGTAGAGCTCGAGGCCGATGATCGGCTTCACGCCGTGACCGCCTTCGGTCGCGGCGCGGTAGAACTGCACGACGCCGCCGAGCGTGCCGTGGTCGGTCAGGGCGACCGCGTCCATGCCGAGCTCGGCGGCGCGCTGGACCAGGGCGGGGATGCGGCAGGCCCCGTCGAGCAGCGAGTACTCGCTATGGACGTGGAGATGAGCGAAAGGGGCCATCGGTGGTCTCCGATTCTAGCACCTCGGGGAGAGGCCGCGGGGCCTCCCGCCGTCGGCGGCGGACGAGGTCGACGTGGCGGACCCTCGGCCGTCGGCGAGACCGCCGCGCGGGGAGTCGCCGGACGCCGGCGAGGATGACGCGCGGCGGGACGTTCAGCCGCGGACGAGGCTGATGAGGCGGCCGACGCCCCCGACCTCGACGGTCACCGTCTGGCCGGCGGCCAGCGGGCCGACGCCCGGCGGCGTGCCCGTGAGCACGACGTCGCCGGGCTCCAGCGTCATCACGCCGCTGACGAAGGCGACGAGCTCGAGCGGGCTCACGAGCATGTCGCCGACGAGGCCCTCCTGCACGACCCGCCCGTCGAGCCGGGCGACGACGCGCGCCTCGGGTGGCGGCGCGTCGGGCACGACCCAGGGCCCGAGGGGGCAGAAGGTGTCGAAGCTCTTGGACCGCGTCCACTGCCCGTCGAGCGCCTGCAGGTCGCGGGCGGTGACGTCGTTGGCGCAGGTGGAGCCGGCGACGTACCCGGCGGCCTCGGCGGGCGAGACGTCGCGACAGCGGCGGCCGATCACGAGCGCGAGCTCGGCCTCGTAGTCGACGCGGGTCGAACGGGCCGGGAAGACGATCGCTTCGCCCGGCCCGATCAGCGACGTGCGCGGCTTGAGGAAGAGGATCGGCTCGGCCGCCGTCTCGCTGTCGAACTCGGCCGCGTGGGCGGCGTAGTTGAGGCCGACGGCGACGACCTTGCCGGGGACGGCCGGCGCCAGCAGGCGCACGCGGCCGAGGTCGGTGGCGCCGAGCTCGACCGCGTCCGGGTCCCACGCCGGCCGGTCGAGCAGCACGGCCACGCCGCCGGCGAACCGGCACTCATGGACGTGCATGCCGACCGAGAGACGCCCGAAGGCGCCGTCGGGAGGGCTCGACGGGACGCCGGGCGGGGTCGCACCCGATGCAACGTCCGAGACCGCGGGCGGGGTCGTGCCCGACGGGTCATCCGGGACATGGGGCGGCGGCGTGCCCGCGGGCCCGCCGGTGGCGCCGCCGCCGGCGGCGCTCACCCGCGCTCCTGGGAGCGCAGCATGCCGTACTCGATCGAGTCGACGAGCGCCTCCCAGCTGGCCTCGATGATGTTCTCCGAGACCCCGATGCTGCCCCACGTCGTCTCGCCGTCGCTGGCGTCGAGGAGCACGCGGGTCACGGCCCCGGTACCGTGGTTCTCGTCGAGGATGCGGACCTTGTAGTTGACGAGCTCGATGTCGGCGAGGTGCGGGTACTTGGCGACGATGACCTGGCGCAGCGCGGTGTCGAGCGCGTTCACCGGGCCGTTGCCCTCGGCGGTGCTGATCAGGCGCTCGCCGCCGACGTGCACCTTGATCGTCGCCTCGACGACCGCGCGCCCGTCCTCGCGCTTCTCGACGATGACGCGGAAGCTCTCGAGCCTGAACAGCGGCTCGTGCGGCGCCAGCGCGTCGCGCACGAGCAACTCGAGCGAGGCGTCGGCGGCCTCGTAGTGGTAGCCGCGGTGCTCGCGGTCCTTGAGACTGTGCAGCACGCTGCCGACGCGCTCGTCGTCGTCCTCGAGCGCGAGGCCCATGTCGTGCACCTTGCGCACGATCGCCCCCTTGCCGGAGAGCTCGGAGAGCAGGATCCGCTCCTCGTTGCCGACGCAGGCCGGGTCGACGTGCTCGAAGGTCCGCGGCGCGCCGCTGATCGCGGCGACGTGCAGCCCGCCCTTGTGGGCGAAGGCGGCGCGGCCCACGTAGGGCGCGTGCGCCGAGACCGTCATGTTGCAGACGTCGGCGACGAAGTGGGCGGTCTCGGTGAGCCGCTCGAGTTGCGACGCGTCGAGCGCCGGGAGCCCCATCTTGAGCTGCAGGGCCGGGATGATGGAGACGAGGTTGGCGTTGCCGCAGCGCTCGCCGTAGCCGTTGATCGTGCCCTGCACCTGGCGCGCGCCGGCGTCGACGGCGACCAGGCTGTTGGCGACGGCGCAGTCGCTGTCGTTGTGGATGTGCACGCCGACCGTCGCCCCGAGCGCGCCGCGGACCGCGACGACGGCGCCGGCGACGAAGGGCGGCAGGGCGGCGCCGATGGTGTCGCACAGGCAGAGGACCTCGGCGCCGGCCTCTTCCGCAGCGCGGAGGGTGGCCAGCGCGTACTCGGCATCATCCGCGTAGGCGTCGAAGAAGTGCTCGGCGTCGTAGACCACGCTCTTGCCCTGGGCCGTGAGGAAGGCGATGCTCTCGGCGATCATGCGCAGGTTCTCGTCGCGATCGACGTGCAGCACCTGGGCGAGGTGCAGCTCCCAGGTCTTGCCGACGACGGCGACCGTCTCGGGGGCCGCGTCGGCGAGCACGCGCAGGTTCGGGTCGTCCTCGGCGCGCAGGCCCTTGCGGCGCGTCATGCCGAAGGCGACGAGGCGCGCGTGGCGCAGGCGCTCGCGCTCCATGCGGGTGAAGAACTCGGCCTCCTTGGGGTTCGAGGCCGGGAACCCGCCCTCGATGAAGTGCAGGCCGAGCTCGTCGAGGCGCAGGGCGATGCGCACCTTCTCGTCGACCGAGACCGACATGCCCTCCTGCTGCATGCCGTCCCGTAAGGTGGTGTCGTAGAGCTGTACCGGCTGTTCGCCCATCGTCGCCTCCGTCATCGAGCCCTCGGCCCGCGTCCCGTCAGGCCTCGACGTAGTCGAGGAAGTGCGCGAAGGCCGCGTCGCGGCCCTCGACGAGCTCCCGGTAGCGGTGCTGTATGCGGCGCGTGACCGGGCCGGGGTCGCCGACGACGTGGTCGTCGACCTCGCGTATCGGGACGATCTCGGCCGCCGTGCCGGTCAGGAAGAGCTCGTCGGCGACGACGAGGTCGCTGCGCACGAGCGTGCGCTCGCGCGCCTCGATGCCCTCGTCGGCGGCCAGCCGCAGCACGGTGTCCCGGGTGATGCCCTCGAGGACCCCGTCGGCCGGGAACGGCGTGTACAGCACGCCGTCGCGGACGAGGAAGAGGTTCTCGCCCGAGCCCTCGCAGACGTGGCCGGCGGCATCGAGCATGATCGCCTCGTCGTACCCGGCGTTCGTGACCTCGATCTTGGCGAGGATGCTGTTCAGGTACTGGCCCGTGGCCTTGGCGGCGCGGGCGAGCTGCGTGTGTCCGAGCGCCTGGATGCTCGACACCTTGGCGCGGATGCCGTGCCGCACGCCCTCGTCGCCGAGGTAGGCGCCCCAGGGCCAGACGGCGATGACCGCCTCGACCGGCACATGGAGCGGGTAGAGGCCCATCTCGCCGTAGCCGCGGTAGGCGAGCGGGCGGATGTAGCAGGCCTCGAGCCCGTTGGCCGCGATCACGTCCTTCGTCGCCTGGGCGAGCTCGGCCACCGTGTAGGGCAGCTCCATGTAGTACAGCTTGGCGGAGCGGCGCAGGCGCTCGAGGTGCTCGGTCAGGCGGAAGACGGCGGCCCCGCGCTCGGTCTTGTAGGCGCGGATGCCCTCGAAGACCCCGGACCCGTAGTGGAGCGCGTGCGTGAGGACGTGGGTCCTCGCCTCGTCCCAGGGGACGAGCTTGCCGTTCATCCAGATCTTGTCGACTTCGGGGATGGGCATCGGTCCTCCTGACCTTCACGCGCGCTCCGCGCGGCGGCTTCAGTCCCTCCTCAGGGGGTGGCGTGGTCCTCCCGCACCGTCAGACGCGCTCGGCCACGAGGTCGCCGACCTCGCACGTCGAGTAGCCCATCTGGCCGGAGGCCATGCCCTTCATCTTCGTGCCGGTGACCTCGGCCACGGCGCGCTCGACGTCCTGCGCCGCCCGGCTCTCGCCCAGCGTGTCGAGCATCATCGCGCCGGCCACGATGGCGGCGACGGGGTTGATCACGCCCAGGCCCGTGTACTTGGGCGCCGACCCGCCGATGGGCTCGAACATGCTGACGCCCTCGGGGTTGATGTTGCCCCCGGCCGCGACACCCATCCCGCCCTGGGTGATGGCACCCAGGTCGGTGATGATGTCGCCGAACATGTTGCCGGTCACGAGGACGTCGAACCACTCCGGGCTCTTGACCATCCACATGCAGGTGGCGTCGACGTGGTAGTACTCGCGCTTGACGTCCGGGTACTCCTCCTCGCCGATCTCGTTGAAACGGCGGAACCAGAGGTCGTAGACGTACGTCAGCACGTTGGTCTTGCCCACGAGGCCGAGGGTGTTGTCGGAGCCGCTGCCGCGCGCCTTCCGGCCGTGCTGGCGCGCGTACTCGAACGCCCAGCGCAGGCAGCGGTCGACCTGGGCGCGGCTGTACAGCATGTTCTGCACGGCGACTTCGTGCGGCGTGCCCTTCATCATCACGCCGCCGCCGCCGGCGTAGACGTCGCCGGAGTTCTCGCGGACCACGGTGTAGTCGATCTCCTTGGGGCCCTTGTCCTTCAGCGGAGTCTCGACCCCGGGGTAGAGACGCACGGGGCGCAGGTTGATGTACTGGTCCAGCTCGAAGCGCAGGCGGAGGAGCAGGCCCTTCTCGAGGATGCCGGGCGCGACGTCCGGGTGGCCGATGGCGCCGAGGTAGATCGAGTCGACGCCCTTGAGCTCGTCGACGGCCGCGTCCGGCAGGATCTCACCCGTGCGCAGGTAGCGCTCGCCGCCCAGGTCGTAGTGCGTCAGGTCGAGCGCGAACCGGTGCTTGGCGGCGGCGGCCTGCAGGACCTTCAACCCTTCGGCGACCACCTCGGGCCCCGTGCCGTCGCCCGGCAGCACCGCGATCTTGTACGTCCTCCCCATGATCCCTCTCTCTGATGACGAATGGGCTTGCACTGTATCCCTGTCCGTCCGGCGCGCGCCGCTCAGGCGCAGCCCGGCGTGGCGGCGGCGCAGAGCGGTGCGCCTGCGGCGCCCCGCTCGACCGCTCGCCTGCGGTGGCCCTTCACGCGCCGGCCTCGTTCTCGAGCCGGCGGCGTACGTACGGCAGCAGGCCGCCGCTCTCGACCAGCTCGCGCATGAACTCCGGGTAGGCGTCGGCGGCGTACGTCGCGCCCTTCGTGAGGTTGTCGACCCGGCCGGCGACGACGTCGACCCGGAGCCGGTCGCCGGCCTCGGCCTCGCGTACGGCCTCAGGGCAGACCACGATCGGCAGCCCGGTGTTGAAGGCGTTGCGGTAGAAGATGCGCGCGAACGAGGCGGCGACCACGCAGCTCACACCGGCGGCCTTGATCGCCACCGGGGCGTGCTCGCGCGAGCTGCCGCAGCCGAAGTTCTCGCCGGCGACGATGATGTCGCCCGGCTTCACCCGGGCGACGAACCCGGCGTCGATGTCCTCCATGCAGTGGGAGGCGAGTTCGGCGGGGTCGCTCGTGTTGAGGTAGCGGGCCGGGATGATGACGTCGGTGTCGACGTCGCGGCCGTACTTGTGGACCGTGCCCTCGAAGATCATCGCTCAGCCCTCCGCCGCGGCGGCGGCGACCATGTCGGGGGTGGCGACGTGGCCGGCGATCGCCGAAGCCGCCGCCACGTAGGGGTTGGCGAGGTAGACCTCGCTCTCCGGGTGCCCCATGCGCCCGACGAAGTTGCGGTTGGTGGTGGCGACGGCGCGCTCGCCGGCGGCGAGCACGCCCATGTGGCCGCCGAGGCAGGCGCCGCAGGTCGGCGTCGAGAAGGCGGCGCCGGCCTCGACCAGCGCCTGCATCGTGCCGTCGCGGCTCGCGGCGAGGAAGACCTCCTGCGAGCCGGGCAGGATGATGAGACGCACGTCGCGGTGCACGCGGCGGCCGCGCAGCACGCCGGCCGCCTGCTGCAGGTCGGCCAGCCGGCCGTTGGTGCAGGAGCCGATGACGACCTGGTCGATGCGCACGTCCGCGAGCTCGGCGGCCGGCGCCGTGTTCGACGGCAGATGCGGCCGCGAGACCGTCGGCGGCACGGCGGCGGCGTCGATCTCGACGACCTCCGCGTACGCGGCGTCCGGGTCGCTCGCGAAGACCTGGCCGGCCGTGCGCGCCCGGCTGCCCTCGGGCCGGCCCTCGAGGTAGCTCGTCGTCTTCGCGTCGCAGCCGACGATGCCGCTCTTGGCGCCGGCCTCGATCGCCATGTTGCACATGCTGAAACGGCCGTCCATGGAGAGCGTCTCGATGGCGTCGCCGGAGAACTCCATCGCCTTGTAGAGCGCGCCGTCGACGCCGATCAGGCCGATGGTGTGCAGCATCAGGTCCTTGCCCACGACCCACCGCGGCGGGCGGCCGTGGTAGACGAAACGGATCGTCTCGGGGACCCGCAGCCACACCCGGCCCCAGGCCATCGCGGCGGCGAAGTCGGTCGAGCCGACGCCGGTCGAGAAGGCGGCCACGGCGCCGTAGGTGCAGGTGTGCGAGTCGGCGCCGATCACGAGGTCGCCCGGGGCGACGAGGCCCATGTCGGGCAGGATCACGTGCTCGATGCCGACGCGGCCGGTCTCGAAGAAGTGCTCGACGCCGTGCCGGCGGGCGAACTCGCGCATGCGCTTCACCTGGCCCGCCGACTTGATGTCCTTGTTGGGCGTGAAGTGGTCGGGCACGAGGGCGATGCGGGCCGGGTCGAAGACCTTCGTGAACCCGGCCTTCTCGAACTCGTCCATCGCCAGTGGCGCGGTGATGTCGTTGGCCAGGGCGAGGTCGACCTCGGCCTCGACGATCTCGCCGGCCACGACGCGGTCGCGGCCGGCGGCCCGGGCGAGGATCTTCTCGGTGATCGTGTGCGCCATCACTGCCCTTTCGCCGTCGTCGCCGCGCGCGCCTGCAGGCGCTCCCGCCCCTGCGCCCCGGCGGCGTTGTTCATCGCCCTCACGTAGGCCTTGGCCGAGGCCTCCATCACGTCGAAGCTCACCGCCTGGCCGTTGTGGGTCTCGCCGTCGACGGTCACCGCGACGCGCACCTCGGCGAGGGCGTCCTTGCCCTCGGAGATCGCCCGCACCTGGTAGTCGGCAAGGCTGCCCTTCATGCGCACGGCGTCGTCGATGGCCTTGAACACCGACTCGACGGTGCCGTTGGAGAAGCTCTTGCCGCGGCGCACGCGACCCTGCACCTCGATCTCGACCTGCGAGGTCGGGATGATCGCCGACCCCGACTGGCTGACGAAGCTGCGCAGGGTGAAGAGGTCCTGGCGCTCGCGGATCTCTTCGCCGACGAGCGCCTCGAGGTCGAGCAGCGTGACCTCCTTCTTCTTGTCGGCCACGTCCTTGAAGCGGCGGAAGGCCTCGTCGAGCTCGGCGTCGGAGAGCTCGTAGCCGAGGTCGGCGAGCTTGGCGCGCAGGGCGTGCCGGCCGCTGTGCTTGCCGAGCACGAGGTCGCTCTCGGCGAGCCCGACGTCGGCGGCGCGCATGATCTCGAAGGTCGAGGCCTCCTTGAGGATGCCGTCCTGGTGGATGCCCGACTCGTGGGCGAAGGCGTTGCGCCCCACGATGGCCTTGTTGGGCTGGATCGCGTACCCGGTGACGTTGGAGACGAGACGGCTGGTGCGGGAGATCTCCTCCGTCTTGACCCCGGTCTCGGCGCCGAAGTAGTCGCCGCGCGTGCGGATCGCCATGACGACCTCTTCGAGCGAGGCGTTGCCGGCGCGCTCGCCGATGCCGTTGACGGCGCACTCGACCTGGGTCGCACCGGCGCGCACCGCGGCCAGCGAGTTGGCCACGGCGAGCCCGAGGTCGTCGTGGCAGTGGCAGCTCACGGTGACGTCGGCGAGCGCCGGGCAGAGACCGTAGAGCTCGCGGATGAAGTCGCCGAACTCGAGCGGCTGCGCGTAGCCGACGGTGTCGGGGATGTTGATCGTCGTCGCCCCGGCCTCGACGGCGATGCCCAGCACCTCGGCGAGGAACTCGGGCTCGGAGCGGCTCGCGTCCATGGCGCTGAACTCGACGTCGGCCTCGGCGCGCGTGGCGGCCAGCTCGACGGCGAGCGCGACCATGGCGCGCGTGTCGGCCTTGACCTCGTCGGGCGTCTTGCGGATCTGGTACTTCATGTGCACGGGGCTGGTGCTGATGAACGTGTGGATACGCGGGGCCTCGGCGTGCCGCACTGCGTCCCAGCAGACGCGCACGTCCTTCTCGACGGCGCGCGCCAGGCCGCAGACGCGCGCGCCCTCGACCTCCTTGGCGATCGCGCGGACCGCGTCGAAGTCGTCGGGCGAGGCGACGGGGAACCCGGCCTCGATGACGTCGACGCGCAGCTTGGCGAGCTGGCGCGCGACCTCGAGCTTCTCGGCCCGGTTCATGCTCGCGCCGGGCGCCTGCTCGCCGTCGCGCAGGGTGGTGTCGAAGATCCTGATGTAACGGGTGGTGCTCACGAGAGCCTCACTTCCCCCGCGGCGTCGCGTGACGGCACGGCGAAGGTCGGTGCGTCGGTACCGGATGGAAGGGTGGCCGCAGCGGCCGGCAGGTGTCTACACATCCCCCCGGAGGGGGAGCAGCAGCAGGTCGCCGAGGAGGACGCGGGCGCGTACCCCAATGTGGGGCTCCCGGGCGGACTCGCTTGTGACAGCGCGACACATGGTCCGAAGATTCTACGCGCACGCCGCGAGTGGGCGCAAGCATCACGCTCGCCCGCGGGCGCGAGCCGGGCCCGCGGCAGGGCGGCGTGGGGTGCGGGGACCGCCGCCGGTCTCCGCACCCCGGGACACGCGCGGCGGCGGCCCCGG
>DATHSP010000160.1:0-6659 GCA_035464075.1 Thermoleophilia bacterium
GCCATGGCGGCGCCGGCGATCAGGCCGGTGGCTAGTGGAAAGAGTTTATCCCGGACGGTCGAAGCTCCGCCCATTTTGAGTACAGTGAAGCGGATCACAAAGGCACCGTGCAGAACCTAGTCGACGTCTACCACGACGCGGTCGGCCTCGAGGCGCTCGCCGCCAAGGTCAGGCGGCCGTTCAGGGGCCTCCAGGTGGCCTGCTACTACGGCTGCCTGCTCACGCGTCCACCCAAGGTCACCCTGGCCGAAGACCCCGAGTACCCGACGCACATGGACGCCGTCGTCGAGGCGCTCGGCTGCCAGCCGGTCGACTGGAACTACAAGACCGACTGCTGCGGCGCCGCGCTGGCGCTGACCGAGCAGGGGATCGTCGACGACCTCGTGGCGCGCATCGTCAACGACGCGCGCGCCTGCGGCGCGGAGGCCATCGCCGTCGCCTGCCCGCTGTGCCAGGTCAACCTCGACGGCCGCCAGACCGAGATCGCGCGCAAGGACAGCGCCTGGGTCGGCGTGCCGGTGCTCTTCCTCAGCCAGCTCGTCGGCCGGGCCATCGGCCTCGACGAGAAGACGATCGGCTTGAGCAAGCACCTCATCGACGCGCGGGCGGTGATGGCGTAGCGGGGCCCCCCGCCCCTCGGCTCGTCCGCCCTCCCTTCCGCGACGCTCCGCGCGGCTCCCTCCGCGACGGGTGGCGAAGGCCGCACCCGTCGCCCCGGCAGGTCAGACGCCGCGCGAACCGAACCCCTACTCACCGCACAGCACGCCGCGCGACCCCCCTCTACGGCGGCGGCCACGACAGGAGGACTCATGCCCAGCTTTCGCCCCCGCTCCGCGCACGCCCGCTCGACCCTCGTCACCGTACTCGCGGTGGTCGCGCTGACCGCACTGCTCGCCGCCGTTCTGGCCGCGTGCGGCGGCGACGGCATCGACGGCACCTACGGCATGACCGAGGGCGAGGACGCGATGAAGGACTTCACGCTCACCCTCGACGGCGGCGACTTCACGCTGGCCGGACCCAACCCCATGGGCGGCGAGGACATCGAGTTCAAGGGCACCTACACCGTCGACGGCGACGCCATCTCGCTCGTGATGGACGGCGAGGAGTCCGAGGTCGGCACCATCGACGGCGACCGGCTCGAGTTCGAGACCATCGTCTGGACGAAGAAGTAGCGCGGCAGCCGGCGGGGAAAGAGAAGCACAGGGCGCCGGGCACGGGAAGCGACGAGGGACAGACGAACGTGGTGCTCGCGATGACGCTGATGGGCTTCGCCGCCGGGTCGCTGCCGCTGTCGCTGTGGCTCGGCCGCCTGGCGCTGGGCGTCGACATCCGCGACTTCGGCCCCGACCGCAACCCCGGCGCCGGCAACGTCTGGCGCGCCGGGGGGCCGGCGCTCGGCATCGCGGCGGCCACTCTCGACATCGCCAAGGCCGCCGTGCCGATCGCCGTCGCCCGTCTCGCCCTCGGTGTCTCGGGGTGGGCGCTCGTCCCCGTCGCCCTGGCGCCGATCCTCGGCCACGACTTCTCGCCCCTGCTCCGCTTCAAAGGCGGCAAGGGCGTGGCCGCGACCTTCGGCGCCTGGCTCGCCCTCGCCGGGCCGCTCGCGATGCTGGGCCTCGCCGTGTGCTTCGGCCTCTTCTACGCCCTGCGCTTCCCCGACGCCTGGACCGACATCGCCGGCGTGACGCTGTTCTCCCTCGTGTTGCTGGTCACGGGTGCGGCGGCCGCGACGGTGACGATCGCGGTCGCCGGCCTCGGGCTGCTCACCTACACGAACCGCGCGGAGCTCCGCGAGGCTCCGCGCCCGCAGCTGCGCAGCCGCTGACCGGCGGGCTGACTCGGCCTGCCGCGCCCTGAGCTCCGCGGCCGCTGACTGGCGGGCTGCCTCAGCTCGACGCGCCGGCTGTCGTGCCGGCGCCGATCTCCGCTTCGCGACGCCGGCGCCGGCAGGCGATCACGCAGTCGACGCTGTCCCAGACGGAGATCCCGACCACCAATGCGGCGAGCGCGAAGGCGATCACGCCGCCGGGGAACCGCTCACCCGTCACCCGCTCGAACTCGGCCGCAAACGCCGGTGAGACGACGCGCTGCGTCGACAGCAGGGCGACGAAGAAGGCGGCGAACGCCGTGTTGACGGCCACGTTCGCCGCGACCAGCGCGACGGTCCACACGCCGGCGACGCACTTCCACACCTCGACCGCGATACCGGCCGCGACGATGACGACGAGGACCGGCACCCACACATCCCAGAGGGCCCCGTCGAGGAACGCCACGGGCTCGCCGTCGACGTGGAACACGGAGTGCGACCGCTGCCACACGACCCAGCCCAGCAGCAGGGAGAGGAAGACGATGCCCGCGATCGATCCCCCGATGGAGATCTGGCGGCCGCTGCCGACCGGCGGCAGCGTCGCCGGGTCCCACGCGCCGCCGCGACGACCGCCGGCCTCGCCGGGCACGACGCCGTAGCGCTCGAGGACGGCGAAGACAAGGGTGACGCCGAAAGCGACCATCACCCCGGTCTGCGCCGCCGCTTGCAGGCCGGCGAGCACGCCCAGGGGCACCCCGTCGACCGGGTCCCAGAGCTCGGCCACCAGGGTGACGACGAGGACCAGCGGGACGGCCACGAGCAGCGCGGTCGTGAGGACCCGCAGGTACGTAGGGTACAGCTCGGGGCCGATCAGGTGGCGCGGCTTCGTCACGTAGCCGGCGGCGAGCCGCGCCGGGTCGCCGAGCTCGACGAGGACTTCCCGCACCGCGTCCTCCCCACCGCCCCGCGCCTCGACCATGTCGGCGATCGTCGTGCGCAGCTCCTGTGCCACGTCGGCGCCGACGTCCTTGGGCAGCCGCCTGGCCACCGCCCACACGTACCGCTCGACGAGGTCGTTGCTGCGTCCTTCCTTCATGTTCCCTTCCCCTCGAGAAGTGCCCGGATGCTGGCGTCGAGCGCCGCCCACTCCGCCGCCAGGCGCTCGCGGACGCGCTCGCCCGACGGGCTCACGCGGTAGTACTTGCGCGGCCGGGCGTCGTCGGTGTTCCAGGCGCTCGTCAGCAGACCCTGGCGCTCGAGCCGGCGGAGCAGCGGGTAGAGTGTGTTGCCGTCGACCTCGATGCCCGCCTCCTTCAGGACATCGAGCAGCGCGTAGCCGTAGTGCGGACGGCGCAGGACGCTGAGGCAGGCGAGGACCACGGAGCCCCTGCGCAGCTCCTGTACGTGGCCGGCCAGCATGACCTCGGCGTCGTCCATGCGTCGCACTGTACTGTGTGTCACACTGTATTGTCAAGCACACACTTCAGACGGACGGCGCGCGCCCGCGATGAGCGTGCGGCCGGCGAGCGCGCACGTCCGAGTGCCCGCGCGCGTATGCGTCCGCATGCCGGCGCGCGTGTGCGTCGAGTCGTGATCAAGTCGGCGGCAGGGCGCTCGCGGGCGTCCCGCCGTTCAACCGTTGCCAGCTCTGACAACGCCGTTTCGGACGAGCGCCCGCGGCTTGGGTGCTTGCACCCGCACCGAACCTTGACCGCCCCGGACCCCGGCCGTAGGCTCGGCTCGAACGAGCCGCGTCCCGTGGGGCCGGGACCCGGCGGTCAGCCCGCTGGACGACGCCGCACCGCGCGCCCCTGCCGCCGACGGTGCCCGCCGCGTCGTCCGCCGGCGGGTACGTGCCACGAAAGGGGGGATACCGTGAAACGCTGGTCTGTCCTGCTCATCCCCGTGCTGGTCCTCCTGCTGCTGCCTGCAGCGGCTCTCGCGACGCCCGAGGAGGACTTCGACTGCGCCCTCGACCAGCTCTACGTCGACGGCTACCCACAGGCCCTCGAGGAGTACTTCGTCTCGCTCGGCACCAACCCCGACCTCGGCTTCCGCTGGGCGGGGACCACGGCCGAGCGTGCGGTCGCCTACCGCACTTATGACGAGTTCAAAGCCATGGGCCTCCGCGGCGTGAAGCTCGAGCCCGTCCCCGTCGACGTGTTCGAGTTCAAGCACGCCAGCGTGACCGCCGGCTGCGAGACCTTCCTCGCCTCGTCGTTCGCGGGCACGCCGCCAACGGGTCCCGACGGCATCACCGCCGAGGTGATCTACGTCGGCAACGGCACGAAGGCGGCCTTCGACGCCGCCGAGGCGGCCTACGGGCCAGTCGCCGGCAAGCTCGTCCTCATGGACCTCGACTTCGGCGTCGCCTTCTGGATGAGCCTGCCCGGCGCCGAGGCGGCGCACCGCGGCGCCGCCGGCGTGATCATGACGTACGGCGACGGCGGCTACTACTGGTTCGCCGACGACGCCCTGGGCAGCTTCGACGCCACCTACCAGTACGACTGGGCGCCGATGGTCTACATCTCGAAGACCGACGGCGACTGGCTGCGCGAGCAGGTCGTGGCGGCCCACGACGCGTGCGAGCCGTACATCGCGACGATGGTCTGCGACACCGACGTGACCATGGCCGACGAGGGCGGGTGCGCGTTCAACGTGATCGGCAGGCTGCCCGGCGAGAAGCGCGGCCAGCCGATCATCGTCTCCGCCCACATGGACGCCCACTTCACCGGGGGGATGGACGACACGGGCGCCCTCGCCAACATGATCGCCATCGCCAAGGCCATGCGCGACAGCTGCTACGTGCCGAACTACGACATCATCTTCCTCGCGACCGCGGGCGAGGAGTTCGGCTACACGGACTGCTACTACGACTGGCTCGCCGGCGCCTGGTACGCGGCGACGCACACGCACAAGAACTGGCCGGGCAAGGCGCGCGCCTTCATCGGCCTGGAGCTCATGGCGATCGAGAACGGCGTGCTGCGCTCGCACACGAGCGAGGAGATGGTCGCGCTGATCACCGAGATCGCCGCCGCCAACCCCGAGCTCGTGCCCTACGGGACGAGGTTTACCTCCCCGGTGTACTGCTGGAACGACCAGTGGCCGTTCGCCGCCGAGGGCATCCCGGGCTTCAGCTTCGCCACCACCAACCCCACGTACTCGAGCCTCTACCACACGCAGTACGACAGCATCGACCTGCTCGACTACGACTACATGGCGAAGATCGCGAAGTTCGTCTTCCGCACCCAGCGCGCCCTCGACTGCGGGCTGCTGCCCTACGACCTGCCGGCACGCGCCGCGAGCCTCTCCGACACAGTCGACGGCGATGCCCTCAAGGCGGCGGGCGCAGACCCGGCGCTGGTGGACGACCTCGTCTGCCGGGTCGCGGCCTTCTCGGCGGCCGCCGACACGTACGAGGCCGGCAAGGACTGCATCACCAAGTCGACTAAGCTGAAGCGTGCCAACAACAAGCTGCTCAAGATCGTGCGCATGGTCCACGACGAGTTCATCGCCCTGGATGCCTGGGACTACACGATCTACCCGCACCAGCAGGTCCAGTGGGATCTCGAGCAGATGAACGCGGTGCTCGCCGAGTTGGCGAACGATCCGGTCGACCCCGACGCGGCGGCAGGGCCGATCTGGGACATCAGCCAGATGTACTATGGCCTGATGTTCAGCTACGACGCCTTCGTCGACGACCAGAAGCGGCACGACCCGGCCTACGACCGCGTCAGGTGGGGCGGCCAGGGCCAGCTCGCCCCCTACCACGACCTCGTCGCCGAGTATGACCAGATCTACGCCGGCGACTACGCCGGCGCGGCGGCGAGCCTCACCGAGGTGCGCGACGCCCAGGTCGTGCTCCTGAACGAGCGCCTCGCCCAGATGATCAAGACCCTCAAGAAGGTGACGCCCAAGGTCAGGGCTCTCCTCTACTGACCTGACTTCGCGAGGGCGGCCCGGCGGCAGGGACCGGGCCGCCCTCGTCACGTCCGGACCGGGGTCGCCATGGCCGCGTCCGCGCCGGGTGCACGCATGCCGGGGACATCTTGTCTTCTCGATTCCTTTATGATATCACTTCCATATCAGCCGCCCGGAAGGCCGGGCGGGAAGTGTGGAGGTGAAGGTCATGACGGTCGAACGTACGGCCAGGACGCTGAACGGGTGGGCGCTGCTCGCGGTCGACATCGCCCTCTACGCCGCCGCGACGGCGCTCATCGTCTACTCGTTCATCGAGGGCGGCGAGAACGCCAACGGCACGGCGGTCCCGATCTGGTGGATGCTCATCACCGGCGGTGTCGTGCTCGCGGCGGCGATCGTCGTCTCGCCGGGCTTCTTCACCCTGCAGCCCAACGAGGCCCGCGTGCTCATCCTCTTCGGCGACTACAAGGGCACGAGCCGAGAGACCGGCTTCCGCTGGGGCAACCCGTTCTTCGCCAACGGCAGCGCGACCGGCGGGAGCGGGGCGCTGAGCAAGGCGGCGGAGCAGATCGTCGAGTCGGCGAGCAAGAAGAAGGGGCAGGCGAAGCCGCGCACGCTGGGCCGCTACAAGGTCTCGCTGCGGGCGCGCACCCTGACCGGCGAGCACCTCAAGGTCAACGACATGCGCGGCAACCCGGTCGAGATCGCCGCCGTGGTCGTCTGGCGCGTGCAGGACACCGCCCAGGCCGTGTTCGACGTCGACGACTACGAGCAGTACGTCTCGATGCAGAGCGAGTCGGCCCTGCGGCACGTCGCGAGCTCCTACGCCTACGACCACGGCGAGGACGGCGAGGCCGACGAGATCACCCTGCGCAGCAACGTCCTCGACGTCTCGGCGGCGCTGAAGACCGAGCTCGAGGAGCGCCTGGCC
>DATHSP010000161.1:0-12082 GCA_035464075.1 Thermoleophilia bacterium
CGGGCGCTCCCGCGCCCGGCCCCCGCCGCGTCTCTCATCGGGCGCCACCGCCGCACCGGCGGCCGCGCCCCCGTCTCACTGCTTCGCGTAGGCCTCCAAGGCCTCGGCGATGGTCGCGAACACGGTGTCGATCTGCGCCTCGTCGATGACCAGCGGCGGCTGCACGCGCAGCACGCTGCCGAAGTTGCCGCCGACGCCGATGAGCACGTTGTGGTCGAGGCAGTACTGGCGCGTGAACGCCGCCGCGGCCGTACCGTACGCCTTCGTCTGCGGGTCGGCGATGAGCTCGACGCCGATCATGAGGCCCTTGCCGCGCACGTCGCCGATCAGCGGCTGGGTCTCGGCGAGCTTCTCGAAGCGCGCCTTCAAGTCGGCGCCCTTCTTCGCCGAGGCCTCGATCACGCCGTCCTGGAGGAAGGCGATGTTGGCCAGCGCCGCGGCGCAGCTCACAGGGTTGCCGCCGAAGGTCGAGAGGTGGTCGCCGACCTGGAAGGCGTCGGCGATCTCGGGCTTGGCCGTGAAGGCCGAGAGCGGCCAGCCGTCGGCGATGCCCTTGGCCATGGTCATGATGTCGGGCTCGACGCCGTAGTGCTCGATGGCGAACATCTTGCCGGTGCGCCCGAAGCCGCTCTGGACCTCGTCGGCGATGAACAGGATGCCGTCCTCGTCGAGGAACTCCTTGACGCGCTTGAAGTAGCCGTCGGGCGGGGTGATGATGCCGCCCTCGCCCATGACCGGCTCGGCGATGAAGGCGCAGACGTCGCCCGAGAGGTGCAGGCGGGCGATCTCGGCGACGCGGCGTGCGCAGAGCAGGTCGCACTTGTCCGGCGTCGTCTCGGCGAAGCAGCGGTAACAGTACGGGGTGGGCACGTAGGCGACGCCCGGCATGTAAGGGCCGCCGCCCTTCTTGCGCCCCGAGTTGCCGGTCACCGACAGCGTGGCGAACGAGCGGCCGTGGAAGCTCGACTCGATGGCGAGGAACTCGCGCTTGCCGCTGTAGCGCTTGGCCAGGCGGAAGGCGCCCTCGATGGCCTCGGCGCCGCCGTTGCCGAAGAAGGTCTTCTGCAGCGTGCCGGGCGTGATCTCGGCGAGCTTCTCGGCCAGGGCGCCGACGCTGGGCACGTGGTAGACGTACGAGCAGGCGTGGACCAGCTTGTCGGCCTGGGCCTTGGCGGCCTCGAGGACCTTGGTGTTGTGGTGCCCGGCGTTGGTGACGCTGATGCCGGCGAAGCAGTCGATGTACTCGGTGCCGTCGGCGTCGTAGAGGAGGGCCCCGTCGCCGCGATCCGCGACCACCGGCTCGACCCGTTTGACGAATCCGGTCATGACGTAGTCGCGATACTGTTCCTTCACACCCATGCTATCGACCACCCTTCGGCTCACGCTGATGTAGACAATGGGACTACGGGGTGCGGCGCAGAAGCGTATCAGATGAGCGTGGGAAGGGCGTGCGGGGCGCACTGCGCCCCGCGGCCAAATCGGCGGCCGTCGTTGGCCGCGCTGTCACGCCCGCCGCGGACCCCGCCGCGGCCGGCGGCGGCCGCCGTGTCGCGGCGCGTGACTGACATCGGCGCGCCGCGGGTAGCTCCCGCGCAGACGACGAGGAGGCGACGTGCCCGGCATCGGCGACGAGTTCCAGCGGCGGACGCGCTACCGCCGCGACGAGCTGCCCGGCGGATGGCTCGACTGGGCGGCGCGCCCGGAGCCGTTCAAGCTCTATCCGGGCGCGCCGCGCGTCACGCTGCCGCCACCTCCCGGCGTGCAGGCCGAGGGCGTGAAGGCCGACGGCGCGACGGCTGACGGCCCGGCAGCGACGGCGCCCGGATACCCGGAGACTTCGCTGTGGCGGGCGCTGCGCGCCCGCCACAGCGGCCGCAGCTACGGCGGAGCGCCGCTCACCCTGGCCGAGGTCGGCGCCTCACTGTGGGCGGCGAGCGGCGTGCGAGGGGAGGCCGACGGCCTGCCCGCGCGCACGGCGCCGTCGGCCGGCGGCCTCTACCCCATCGAGACCTACCTCGTCGCGCATCGGGTCGAAGGCCTCGAGACGGGGGTCTACCACTACGCCGTCCTCGACCACGCCCTCGAGCAGGTCGAGACCGCCCCGGCGGCGGACTTGCGCCGGCGGGCCGCCGCGGCGGCCCTCGATCAGCCGATCGCGGGGCTCTGCGACGCCGTCGTGGTCTGGACCGCGGTGCTCGAGCGCACGCTCTGGAAGTACGGCCAGCGCGGCCACCGCTACGTCTATATGGACGCCGGCCACGTCGGCGAGAACCTCGCCCTGGCGGCCGCCGCCCTCGGCCTCGAGAGCTGTCATATCGCGGCGATCTACGACGACGAAGCCGACGCGCTCGTCGGCGTCGAGGCCCCCGAGGAGACGGTCCTCTACCTGACGACGCTCGGCCGCGCACCCGCCCGCCGCTGACGCCCGCCCGCCCCTCTCGCCCGCCACAACGACGCGCGCCCCTCGCCCGCCCTCCGCTGACGCCGGCCCGCCGCTGACGCCGGCCCACTCGCCACCGACGCCCGCCCGCCGTACGGCGACGACTCGTCCCGGGTCGGCGCTTCAGGCGGGGTCCCCGCGCACCCCGAGCCGCGTGAGCGTCCCCGCGATGTCCTCGCGGGTCGTGCGCGGGTTGATCGTGCACAGCCGCAGCACCGGGCGGTCCTGCACGCGCGTGCTGGTCACGGCCGCGTAGCCGCTCTCCGCGAGCTCGGCGGCGCGGCGCTGGTGCTCCTCGGGCCCCGCCCCGCGCAGGGCGAAGGTGACGATGCCGAGGGACGCCGGCGTGACCACCTCCCAGCGCGGGTCGCCGGCCACCAGCTGCTCGGCGTGCTCCGCCAGACCGATGCCGTGGGCGATGGCCTCGCGCAGCCGGGCCACGCCGTGCACGCGGAACGTCAGCCAGAGCTTGAGCCCCCGCGCGCGGCGCGAGAGCTCGAGGCCGCGGTCGCGCAGGTCGACCTCGCCCGCCGTCCCCGTGACGTCGGCGAGGTACTCGGGCGTCATCGTGAAGGCGCGCTCGAGCACGCCCGGGCGCGTCACGAAGGCGCAGCCGAGGTCGTACGGCTGGAAGAGCCACTTGTGCGGGTCGAGCACCAGCGAGTCGGCGCGCTCGACGCCGGCGAGGACGCGACGGCCGGCGTCGCAGAGGGCGGCCGCGGCGCCGTAGGCGCCGTCGACGTGCAGCCACAGGCCCGCCGCCCGGCAGAGGTCGGCGATCTCCGGCAGGGGGTCGACGGCACCGGTGTTCGTCGTGCCCGCCGTGGCGACGACGAAGCCCGGGCGCTCGCCGGCCGCCGCGTCGTCGCGGACGGCGGCGGCCAGGGCGGCGAGCTGCAGGCGCAGGCCCTCGTCGGAGGGCAGGACGCGGATGTGACCCGGCGGGAACCCCAACGCGCGCAGCCCGCGGGCGATCGAGGCATGGGTCTGGTCGGAGAGGTAGCAGACCCCCGGCCCCTCGACCGCCCGCGCCGCGGCCAGCGCAGTCAGGTTCGCCGCCGAGCCGCCGCTCGTCATGATCCCTTCCGTGCACGGGGGCAGACCCGTGAGCTCGCGCAGCCACTCCAGCACGACGAGCTCGACGGTCGTCGGACCGGACCCGCCGGCCCACGAGGCGGCGATGGCGTTGAAGCCGGTGCCGAGCCAGTCGGCGAGCACGGCGGCGAACGACGAAGGGCCCGGCACGCGGGCGAAGTAGCGGGGGTGGTCGCCGTGCTGCATGTGCTCGAGGGCGACCCCGGTCAGCACCTCAAGCGCCTCACACGCGTCGCCGCCGCACTCGGGCGGCGGCCCGCCGAGGGCCGCCTCCAGCTCGGCGGGCGCGCCGGCCTTCACCGCCGGCTGCTGCGGCAGGCCCTCGAGGTGCTCGATCACGCGGTCGACCACCCAGTGACCCAGGCGGCGCATCTCGACCGGGTCGAACCCGAGCGGGTCGCCCGATCCTGCCGCGTCGAACCCGAGCGGGTCGGCTGATTCGGCCGGGCCGAGTGCCGACGGGTCGGCGTCTCCGGCCGGGCCGGGCCGCGGCGGGTCCACCCCTTCGGCCGGAGAGCCGGGCGCGGCTGGAGTCGTCATCGCGGGGCCTGCCTTTCGCACTCTCGCTCGCGCGGCCGCCGCCGGCCGCCGGGACGCACCTCACGCGACAATGATAGGCGCTCCCGCAGCCCCGCAGGCGAGCGAAAGCAATAGAGTCTTGACGAACACGCAACCCCTTGACGAGGCTCATTTGAGGTGCCATGGGCTTGTGGACGCGTGCGCGAGCGCTCGGCTATACTGGACCCACATCCAGTGGGTCGCGGAGTCTGTCAGCGCCCACGTTTCTTGGCCAGCCGCTCGCTCGTCGAAGGAGTTCGCCTATGCCGGGTCCACCCCCCAAGACCACCGGTGCTGCCCTCGTCTGCGGTGGCGGCGTCGCGGGCATCCAGTGTGCCCTCGACCTCGCCGAAGGCGGGTACAAGGTGCACCTCGTCGAGAGGGCTCCGGCCCTGGGCGGCCACATGGCCCAGCTCGACAAGACCTTCCCCACGAACGACTGCTCCATGTGCACCCTGGCGCCGAAGCTCGTCGAGGCCGGTCGCCACCTGAACATCGACATCGTCACCAACTCGGAGCTCGTCGGGCTCGACGGAGAGCCCGGCGACTTCACGGCCAAGGTCTACCACCACGCGCGGTACGTCGACCCCGACAAGTGCACGAGCTGCGGCGAGTGCGTGCCGGTCTGCCCCGTCAAGGTCAAGGACCAGTACAACGAGGAGCTCGGCGAGCGCACCGCCATCTACAAGCTCTATCCGCAGGCGATCCCGGCCACCTATGTGGTCGACAAGAAGGGCTACGCGCCCTGCAAGAGCAACTGCCCGGTCGAGACCTCGGCCCAGGGCTACATCGCTCTCATCGCCGAGGGTCGCTTCGAAGACGCCTACCGCGTCGCCGCCGAGCCCAACCCGTTCCCGTCGGTCTGCGGGCGCGTCTGCGCACACCCTTGCGAGACGGCCTGCACGCGCGGCTCGGTCGATGAGCCCATCTCGATCGCCAGCCTCAAGCGCTTCATCTGTGACGTCGCCGGCCCCACGGAGCTGCCCGAGAAGCTGCCTGTCACCTACGACGAACAAGTCGCCATCATCGGCGGCGGGCCGTGCGGGCTCTCCTGCGCCCGTGACCTGGCCAAGCTGGGCTACGCGACCACCGTGTTCGAGGCCCTGCCGGTCGCCGGCGGCATGCTGCGCGTCGGCATCCCCGACCACCGCCTGCCGCGCGAGGCCCTGCAACGCGAGATCGACCAGATCGTGGCGCTCGGCGTCGACCTGCGCCTGAACCAGCGCGCCGGAGTCGACTTCACGGTCGACGACCTGCTGAACGACGGCTACAAGGCCGTCTATCTCGCCCCCGGCCTGCAGACCAACGCGCCGGCGCCCGTCAAGGGCGACGACCTCGAGGGCTGCCTCAGGGCGGTCGAGTTCCTGCGCCAGGCCAACCTCGACGACCCGCTGCCGGTCGGCGACCGCATCGTGGTCATAGGCGGCGGCGACGTGGCGTTCGACACGGCGCGCACCGCGGCACGCCTCACGTCGACCTCGGGCAAGGTGCCCGAGGTGACGATCGCCTACCGGCGCACGCGCGGCGAGATGCCGGCCAGCCCCGAGGAGATAGAGGAAGGCCTCGCCGAGCAGCTCGCCATCGAGTACCTGGTCGCTCCGGACGAGATCCTCGGCAGCGACGGCAAGGTCCGTGCGATCAAGCTCCAGCGGATGCGGCTCGGCGAGCCCGACGAGAAGGGTCGCCGGCGCCCCGAGCCGATCCCGGACGCCTTCGTCGAACTGGCCTGCGACACGGTCATCTTCGCCATCGGCCAAGCGATCGTCACCGACTTCGCCGAGGGCCTCGACGGTGTCGAGATCGAGCGCGGCGCGGTCAAGACCGAACTCGAGACCACCGCCACGGGCCGGCCCGGGGTCTTCGCCGGCGGCGACGTCGCGCCCACCGGCCCGCTGACCGCGATCGAGGCGATCGCCGCGGGCCGCACGGCCGCGGCGGCGATCCACAACCACCTGCGTGGCGAGAAGCTCGTCACACTCTGGGAGGATCCTCTCCCCGAGGCGCGCCCCGACGACGCGACGCTCGCCGTGACGGCCGTGCAGCCTCGCGTGCCGATGCCTGAGCACGACGGCGCCGAGCGCCGACGCAGCTGGGTCGAGGTACGCAAGGGGTACACGCCGGAGCAGGCGATCGCCGAGGCGCAGCGGTGCCTGCAGTGCGCGGTCTGTTCAGAGTGCATGGAGTGCGTGCGCGCCTGCGGGCCGGAGGCTCTGCTCCACGAGGAGCGCGACCGCGAGTTCGAGATCGAGGTCGGCGCGGTCGTCATGGCCACGGGCTACGACGCCCACGACCCGGGCGCGAAGAGCGAGTACGGCTACCGGCGCTACCCCAACGTCCTCTCGGCGCTCGAATACGAGCGCATGCTGAGCGCCTCCGGCCCGACGGTCGGCGACGTGAAGCGCCCGAGCGACGACGGCCACCCGAAGAAGGTCGCCTTCATCCAGTGCGTCGGCTCGCGCGACCAAGAGCACGAGTACTGCTCGAGCGTCTGCTGCATGTTCGCCAACAAGCAGGCGATGCTCACCATGGACCACGTGCCCGACTGCGAGCCCACCGTCTTCCTCATGGACATGCGCGCCCAGGGCAAGGGCTTCGACGACTTCTACCAGCGCGCCGTCGACCGCGGCGTCAAGTTCCTGCGTTCGCGGCCCTCGACCATCAAAGAGGACCCCCGCACGAAGGACCTCCTGATCACGTGGGAGGACGAGCAGGGGCGCATGCAGACGAGCACCTACGACATGGTCGTGCTCTCGGTCGGCCTCGAGCCGGCGCGCAAGGCACAGGAGGCGGCCGGCCACCTCGGGATCGCCCTCAACCGCCACGGCTTCTGCGAGCTGCACGAGTTCGAGCCGCTGGCCACGAGTCGCAAGGGCGTCTTCGTGGCCGGGCCGTTCGGCGAGCCCAAGGACATCCCCGACTCGGTCGCCCAGGCTTCGGCCGCGGCCGCCCAGGTGATGACCGGCCTCGCCGACTCGCGCGGCACGCTCACGGTCGAGAGAGAGTACCCGGCCGAACGCGCCGTCTCCGGCGAGGAGCCGCGCATCGGCGTCTTCGTCTGCCACTGCGGCTCCAACATCGCCGGCGTGATCGGGGTCGAGAGCGTCGCCGACTACGCCCAGCAGCTTCCGGGCGTCGAGTTCGCCACCGACACGCTGTACACGTGCTCGAGCGACTCGCTCTCGCTGATCAAGGAGAAGATCGAGGAGCACCAGCTCAACCGCGTCGTGGTCGCGAGCTGCACGCCGCGCACCCACGAGCCCATCTTCCAGGACACGCTCCGCGAGGCCGGGCTCAACCCGTTCCTCTTCGAGATGGCCAACATCCGCGACCAGGCGTCGTGGGTGCACGCCGGCGAGCCCGAGAAGGCCACCGACAAGGCCAAGGACCTGGTCCGCATGTCGGTCGCCAGGGCGCGCATGCTCGAACCGCTCTACAAGGTCGACGTGCCGCTCACTCACGCGGCGCTCGTGATCGGCGGCGGCGTCGCCGGCATGACGGCCGCCGCCGCGCTCGGCGAGATGGGCCACGAGGTGCACCTCGTGGAGCGCTCGCCGCGTCTCGGCGGCCACGTCCTCGAGCTCGGGCGCACGATCCGCGGCGGCGACCCGTCGGCGCTCGTGGCCGGGCTCGAGCAGCGGCTCATCGACAGCCCGAACGTCAAGATCCACCTCGAGAGCGAGCTCGTCGACTTCCACGGGTTCATCGGCAACTTCTCGAGCGTCGTCAAGGCCAAGGACGGCGCCCGCACGCCCGTGGAGCACGGCGTCGTCATCGTGGCCACGGGATCGGTCGAAGACCGGCCCGAGCTCTTCGGCCTCGGCCAGAGCCCCAGGGTCGTGACCGGCATGGAGCTCGAGCGCATGCTTCAGGACGACGATCCCGCGCTCGAGGCGGCCGGCGCCGTCGGCTTCGTCCTCTGTGCCGGCTCGCTCGACGAGCACAAGCCCTACTGCTCGCGCACCTGCTGCCAGCAGAGCATCAAGAACGCCATCGCCCTCAAGGAGAAGCGGCCCGACCGCCCCGTCTACGTGTGGTTCAAGGAGGTCCGTACCTTCGGCCTCCTCGAGGAGTACTACACGAAGGCGCGCGAGCTGGGCGTCGTCTTCACGCGCTACGACGACGACACGAAGCCGGTCGTCAGCACCAACGGCCGGGTCGAGGTCGCCTACCGCGACCCCTTCCTGCGCCGCGACATGACGCTGCCGGTCGACCTGCTCGTGCTCGCCACGCCGGCGGTCCCGACCGTGGGCGGCGAGACGCTCTCCAAGCTCCTGAAGGTGCCTCTCACGAGCGACGGCTTCTACCTCGAGGCCCACGTCAAGCTGCGCCCCGTCGACTTCGCGAGCGAGGGTCTCTTCCTCGCCGGGGCGGCGCACTACCCGAAGAGCATCGACGAGACGATCAGCCAGGCCTACGCCGCCGCCGGGAGGGCCGCGGCCATCCTGGCCAAGCCGGCCCTCAAAGCCGGCGGCGTCGTCGCCGAGGTCGACCAGGAGAAGTGCGCGGCGTGTCTCACCTGCGTGCGCGTCTGCCCGTACGAGGTGCCGATCATCGAGGCCGACACGAAGAAGGCCAAGATCGAGGCCGCCGCCTGCCAAGGCTGCGGCGTGTGCGTCAGCGAGTGCCCCGTCAAGGCGATCACCCTGCACCACTACACCGACGCGCAGGTCTTCGCCAAGGAAGAGGCGCTCTTCATGGAGGTGAGCTGAGATGGCCGAGGAGCCGAAGGTGACCGCGGCCACGACGGCTCAGACGACCGCCGTCGCCGACGCGCCCGAGGGCGCCGAGGCCGAGGCGCCGAAGAAGCCCGTCGACCCCGACTTCGAGCCCGAGATCATCGTGTTCGCCTGTCACTACTGCGCCTACGCCGCCGCCGACCTGGCGGGCAGCATGCGCCTGCAATACCCGTCGAACATCCGCATGATCAAGCTGCCCTGCACGGGCAAGCTCGAGGTCATCCACCTCATGCGCGCGATCGAGGCCGGCGCCGACGGCGTCTACGCCGCCGGCTGCCTCGAGGGTGAGTGTCACTACCTCAAGGGCAACCTCTGGGCGCGCAAGCGCGTCGACCACGTCAAGACCCTCCTCGCCGAGGTGGGCATCGAGCCCGAGCGCGTGGAGATGTACAACATGTCGTCGGCGATGGGCGCCGAGTTCGCCCACGTCGCGACCGAGTTCACCGACCGGATCAAGGCCCTCGGGCCGAACCCGCTGCGGCGCCACGACGTGTCGCCGCATGCCGCGGCCCGTGAGGCCGCCGGCGACGTGGCCATGCCCGATGGGGCGCCGGCCGGCGCCGCCGCGCCGGCGCCCGACACCGCCTCCGCCACCACCGAGAAGGGACCCGCCGAATGATCACCGCTGAACGCAAGCCGTTCGACGAGATCCTGGACCTCGTCGCCGGACACAAGAAGATCCTCGTCGCCGGCTGCGACACCTGCGTCGCCATCTGCCTCACCGGAGGCGAGAAAGAGGCCGAGATCCTCGCCAGCGAGCTGCGCATGAAGGCACAGGCCGACGGCCGCGAGATCGAGGTCGAGCACACCGCCGCCATCAGGCAGTGCGAGTGGGAGTACCTCGACATGATCGCCGCCAAGGTCGAGGAGGCCGACGTCGTCCTCAGCATGGCCTGCGGCATCGGCATCCAGAGCATGGCCGAGAAGTTCGCCCCCAAGGTCGTGATGCCGGCCGTCGACACCAACATGCTGGGCATGCCGCAGGAGCACGCGGTCTGGCTCGAGCGCTGCGCCGCCTGCGGCGAGTGCCGCATCGGCCTCACCGGCGGCATCTGCCCCGTCGTGCGCTGCAGCAAGAGCCTCATGAACGGCCCTTGCGGCGGTTCGCACGACGGCCTGTGCGAAGTCACCGGGCCCGACAAGGAAGAGATCGAGTGCGCCTGGGCCCTCATCTGGGAGCGCCTCAAGGCACAGGGCCGCGAAGAGCTCATGTTCACCGACCGGCCGCCGAAGAACTGGAGCAAGAGCAGCTCCGGCGGCCCCCGCAAGATGGTGCGCGAGGAGGCGAAGCCGGTATGACGGACAACGGATACAAAGCCGGCTCCAACCTCGAGAAGATCCTCGCCGAAGGCAAGTTCGCCGTCACCGGCGAGTGCGGCCCGCCCAAGGGCGCCGACGTCACCGTCATCGAGGAGAAGGCCAAGATCCTCAAGGGCTACGTCGACGCCGTCAACATCACCGACAACCAGACCGCCGTGGTCCGCGTGTGCTCCCTGGCGTCGGGCCACACCGCCCAGCAGAACGGGCTCGAGGCAATCATGCAGATGACCTGCCGCGACCGCAACCGCCTGGCGATGCAGGCCGACATCCTCGGCGCCGCCACACTGGGCATCAAGAACATCCTCTGCCTCACCGGCGACCACCTGAGCTTCGGCAACCACCCCGAGGCCAGGGGCGTGCACGACCTCGACGCCATCAACCTCATCAAGATGTACAAGGACATGCGCGACGAGAAGAAGTTCCAGTGCGGCGAGGAGATGACGGTCGCGCCGCCGCTCTACATCGGCTGCGCCGAGAACCCCTTCGCCGACCCCTTCGACCTCCGCGCCCTGCGCCTCAAGAAGAAGATCGAGGCCGGCGCCGACTTCATGCAGACCCAGTGCATCTTCAACGTCCCCAAGTTCAAGAAGTGGATGGAGGAGGTGCGCGCCCTGGGCCTGCACAAGGAGATCAAGATCCTCGCCGGCATCACGCCCCTGAAGGGCGTCGGCGGGGCGCGCTACATGCAGAAGTTCGTTCCCGGCATCGACGTGCCGCAGGACATCGTCGATCGCATGGCCGTCCCCGAGAAGGGCGCCCCGCAGCAGGCCGAGGGCAAGAAGATCGCCGTCGAGATGATCAAGGAGTTCACCGAGATCGAGGGTGTCGCCGGCGTCCATATCATGGCCATCGAGTGGGAGTCCGCGGTGCCTGAGATCGTCGAGGCCGCGGGCCTCATGCCGCGGCCGGCAGTGGCCTAGGAGGTGGGGATGACGACCTGCACACCGAGCGGCGTCCTCGCCACCAAAGTAGGGGCCGGCTGCGCCGAGAACCCCTACCTCTGCTACCAGTGCAAGCGCTGCACGGCCGGGTGCCCGGTGGCCGAGCACGCCGGCATGCACCCGGCGCAGATCATGCGTGCCGTCCAGCTCGGACAGTACGACATGGTCTTCGCCGACAAGTTCATCTGGCTCTGCACCGGGTGCCAGACCTGCACCACACGCTGCCCGCAGGGCATCGACATCGCGGCGATCATGGACGAGCTCAAGATCATCGCCTGGCGCGAGGGCAAGGTGCACCCCGACGCCCCGTCGGCGGCGATGCTCAAGTTCAACTACGACTCGTTCGCCCGCTGGGGCCGCATGTGGGAGGTCGAGCTCATCGCGCGCGACGCCCTGCGCCGGCCCAAGGGCGCCCTCGAGTGGCTGTCGCTCGGGCCGAAGATGCTGCTCAAGGGCAAGATCAACCCCACGCTCAAGAAGGGCGACACCGGCGCCATGAAGCGCATGGTGGGCAAGGCCGAGAGGCTCACCGAGGCCAAGCAGAGAGAGGGGGGCGACGCATGACCGCGAAGACCCTCGCCTATTACCCCGGCTGCTCGCTGCACGGCACCTCGGGCGAGTTCGACGCCAGCTTCAGGGCCACGGCCCGGGAGCTGGGGCTGACGCTGCAGGAGATCCCCGGCTGGGAGTGCTGCGGCAACACGGCGGCGCACTCCATCAACCGCCTGCTCGCCGCGGCCCTGCCGGTCAACGAGCTCGCCAAGGTCGAGCAGGACATGAGGCTCGACGCCGTGGCTGTGCCCTGCGCGGCGTGCTACAGCCGCTTCAAGACCGGGGCGCACGAGATGCAGGACCCCGACATGGCCGGCGACATCAAGGCCGTGGTGGGGCGCGGCTACGACGGCGGCGTGACGGTGCAGAACGTGGTCGATGTCTACCACGACTTCGTCGGCCTCGAGCCCCTCGCCGCCAAGGTGACCCGGCCGTTCGCC
>DATHSP010000162.1:0-3050 GCA_035464075.1 Thermoleophilia bacterium
GGGGGCGCGCGTCTCGCGGAAGCCGCGGCGCGCGCCCTCCTCGACTCCCGCGACCTGCTCGCCGTCGGCGCGATGGCCGACTTCGCCCGCCGGCGCGCCGCCGGCGACGACGTCTTCTTCATCTGCAACCGCCACATCAACCACACCAACGTCTGTGCCAACCAGTGCCGCTTCTGCGCCTTCAGCCACGAGGAGGGCGAGCCCGAGGCCTTCACGCTCACCGTGGACGAGGTGCTCGAGAAGGCGCGCGAGACGCTGAGCGACGGCATCACCGAGATCCACATCGTCGGCGGCGAGCACCCCACGCTGCCCTACGACTACTATCTCGAGATGCTACGCGGCCTGCGTGACCTCGCCCCCGGCGTCCATATCCAGGCCTTCACGGCGAGCGAGGTCTCACACCTCGCCGACATCTCGGGCAAGGGCGTCGACGACGTGCTCGCCGAGCTCAAGGAGGCGGGCCTCGGCTCGCTGCCCGGAGGCGGGGCCGAGGTCTTCAGCGGCCGCGTCCGCGAGCTCGTCTGCGAGCGCAAGATCTCGGGCCGGCGCTGGCTCGATGTCATGCGTGCGGCCCACCAGGCCGGCCTCAAGTCGAACGCGACGATGCTCTACGGGCACGTCGAGACCTCGGCCGAGCTCGCCGACCACATGGTGCGCCTGCGCGCGCTGCAGGACGAGACCCGCGGCTTCAACTCCTTCATCCCGCTCTCGTTCCAGCCCGCCAACACCGAGCTCAGCGAGCTGCCCGGCCCGACCGGCTTCGACGACCTGCGGATGCTCGCCGTCGGCCGCTTGGTGCTCGACAACTTCCACCACATCAAGGCCTTCTGGATCAACGTCGGCCTCAAGCTGGCACAGGTCTCGCTGGCGTTCGGGGTCAACGACCTCGACGGCACCGTCGTCGAGGAGAAGATCAGCCACTCTGCGGGCGTCGACACGGCCCAGGCGCTGAGCCGCGCCGAGCTGATCCGCGTGATCCGCGGCGCCGGGCGGGTGCCGGTCGAGCGCGACACGCTGTACAACGTCGTCCGCCGTCACGATGACGACTGAGTCCTCCACCGACGGCCCGCCCGCGACCCGCTCGTCCGAGGCCGTCGGCCCGCCCGTTCGCGTCGGCCGCATCGACTTCGTCAACTGCTTTCCGCTCTACCACCACTTCGAGCGCGAGCTCGCCGCCCGCGGCGTGAGTGCGACCGTCGTCAACGGCTTCCCCTCCGACCTCAACCGGATGCTCGTCGAGGGGAGAATCGACGTCGCCCTGCCGTCCTCGATCGCCTTCGCCCGCGACGCCGAGGAGCTCGTCCTGCTGCCGCACGTCTCGATCAGCTCGTTCGGCGCCGTCGACTCGATCCAGCTGTTCAGCCGCGTGCCGTCGCACGAGGTCACACGGGTCGCGTTGACCGAGAAGAGCGCGACCTCGGTCTGCCTCCTGCGCATCCTCTGCCACGAGTGGGGTATCGCCCCCGAGTTCGTAGCTTGGGAGGGCACGTTCGCCGAGGTCCTCGCCGCCTGCGATGGCATGCTGCTCATCGGCGACGACGCCCTGCGCGCGCTGCGCGCCGGAGTCTTCCCCTATCACCTCGACCTCGGCGAGGCGTGGCACGACGCGACTGGTCTGCACATGGTGTACGCGGTGTGCGCGGCGCGGCGCGACTTCGTCGCCGCGCGCCCCGCAGCCGCCGCCGTGGTGGGCGCCTCGCTGCTCGCCTCGCGCGACGACTGCGCCGCGCAGCCACAGGCGACGGCCGCCGCCGCGGCGCAGCTCTACGACTTCAGCGCGCTCTTCCTGGAGCGTTACTTCGACCGGCTCAAGTTCGGTTTCGCGCCCGAATACCGCGCCGGGCTGCGGGAGTTCTACCGGCGCGCCGTCGAGGTCGGCGAGCTCGACGACGTGCCGGACCTCGGCGCCGTTGCGGAGCTCGACGACGCGCCGGACCTCAACGCCGTCGCGGCGCTCGACGACGCGTCCGATCTCGCTGTCGCGCCGGATCTCGACGGCACGGCGAGGCCTCCAGCGCCGGGCTCCGCGCGCGCGGGGGGCGCGGCGTGAGCGCCGACCTCACGGGCCTCACGTGGCGTGAGGGCGAGGCGGCGGACGCCGCCGCCATCGGGCGCGCCCTCGACGAGTGGTGGGAGCAGCGCCTCGAGCACTGCGTCCGGCCGCAGCTCCTCGAGCACTTCGGCGACACGACCCTGATCGTCGAGCGCGACGGCGAGCTGGTCGCCTTCCTCGTCGGGTGGCTGTCGCAGCGCTTCCCCGACGCCGCCTACGTCCACTTCATGGGCGTCCGTCACGACCACCGCCGCCGGGGCCTCGGTCTCGAGCTCTATCGCCGCTTCGCCGCCCTTGCCCGCGAGCGCGGCCGCACGCGGTTGATGGCCGAGACGGGCGGCTTCAACCGCCGGTCGGTCGCCTTCCACACCGGCATCGGCTTCACCATCGAGCCCGGTGACGACGTCGTCGACGGGATCGCGGTGCACCGGGACACCGGCGGTATCGGCGGGGATTACGTCGTGTTCTCCATGGACCTTCGGGATGACTCCCTGTGAGCTGCTCGGGCCTCACGATCCGGCGCGCCGCTCCGGTGGACTGGGAGCGCATCATGGCGGTGATGGTCGAGTGGTGGGGAGGGCGCGACCTGCGCTCCATGCTGCCCAGGGTGTTCTTCGAGCACTTCCGCTCGACGTCGCTCGTCGCCGAGCGCGACGACGAGCTGGCGGGGTTCCTCGTCGGCTTCGTCTGTCCCGATCACCCCGGCGAAGCCTACGTCCACTTCGCCGGCGTGCATCCGGCGTGGCGGCGGGCCGGACTGGGCGCGGATCTGTACGGGCGGTTCTTCGCCCTGGCGGAGAGTCACGGGTGCACGGTGGTCCGCGCCGTGACCGCACCGGTGAACATGGGTTCGGTCGCCTTCCATCGCCGCCTCGGCTTTCGCCTTGTGCCGGGAGACGACGAGGTCGACGGACTGCCGGTGACGGTGGACCCCGGCCCGTACGGTGAGCACCTGGTGCACTTCGAGCGGCGCCTCGATGGAGAAGGGGGAGGCGCG
>DATHSP010000163.1:0-15013 GCA_035464075.1 Thermoleophilia bacterium
CGCAGCCCACGACGTCGCGGCCGGCGTCGACGACGTCGCAGCCGGACCGGCGCCCCGGTCGGGCCGCCCGGGCGCCGCTCCCGGCCCGTCCGGCCCAGTGCCGGCACGCGGCATGGTCCTCACGGACGCGACCTTGGCGCGCACTCCGGCCTTGGTCTGGCGCAGGGTCGTCTTGAACATGTCCGCGTTCTTGCGCGCCACGGCGACGGCCGTCTCAGGCGCCGGCGTCTTGGCCTTCTCGATCTGGCTGCGACCCGCGGCCACCATGACGGCGATGACCAGTACGATCACCGCCGTGACGATCAGCAGCGACAGCCAGAGCGGTACGACCAGCGCCAGGGCGGCGGCGAGGGTCGCGAGGGCGAACCCGACGGCATAGAACGCGAGCACTCCGGCGCCGACGAACAGGCCTATGGCGGCGCCGAACTTGCGTCCCTTCGCCTTGAGCTCGCTGGTCAGCAGCTCGAGGTTGAGCTGCACGAGCCGCTGCCCGCGCTCGCGGATGTCGGTGACGGAAGCGACCACGCGTTCACGCAGGTTCATGCGTCCACCTTGGGTCCTCTGACGGACGGCTCGCGGCCGGGAGGTACCGTTCCTCTCCCGCCGATCCCCGGCTCCCCGCGAGCCTACCCGCAGGCCGAAGGCGGACAAACCATCGACCCTGCCCGCTGCACCGCGACCTTGTCCAAGGCCGGCGGGACTCTCGGGCCGGACCTCAGGCCACGATCAGGCGACAAGGACGATCTTGCCGAGCTTGCCACCGTCGATCACGACTGCGTGCATGACGGACCTCCTGGCCGTTCTTACCCAGGAGGCACGGGCGAGAGAGCCGGAGCGGTCGAGACCCCGGGGGTGCGCGAGGGTCGAGCCGCCATGCGATAGACTCCCGCCGAGCCCACACCGTGTCCGCCGGGGGATGCCATGACCGCCACCTTGCAGGTCCTGTCGGCCGACGACCGAGCCGAGCTGCACGAACGCTCGCTGCGCGTGCTCTCCACGGTGGGGATGCGCGTCGACACCGCCGCGGGCCGGCGCATCCTCAAGGACGCCGGCGCCCGCGTCGATGACGCGACACGCATGGTCCGCTTCCCCGCCGCCCTCGTCGAGCAGTCCCTCGAGTTGGCCCCCAGGCGCTTCTCTCTCGGCGGTCGTGACCCGCAGTTCGAGTTCCCTCTCAACGCCGGGCAGGCCACGCTGCTCAACGGCGGCGGCGGCGAGCACGTCGTCGACCGCCGCACCGGCGAGGTGCGCCTCGGAACGAGGGACGACTGGGTCGAGATCGCGCGTCTCATCGACGCGCTGCCCGAGATCGGCGTCGGCTGGGTGACCACCGGCGAGTGGTACCGGGAGCCCACGCCGGCGACCGTCGTGCGTGAGGCGGCCGACCTCGCGCGCCTCTTCTCGCGCCATCAGAACACGTCGTTCGACGAGCCCGCCCTGGTGCCTTGGTGGCTCGAGACGCTGGCGATCGTGCACGGGGGCCGCGACGCGGTCGCCCGCCGCCATCCCGTCTCCTTCCTCTTCACGCCGGTCTCGCCGCTGATCGTCGAGGGTGACGCCGTCGACACCTGGCTGGCGATGCGCGGCTGGGACATCCCGGTGATGGTCATGCCCATGCCGCTGATGGGCGCTACGGCGCCGGGCAGCCGCCTGGGGACGATACTCTCGACCAACTGCGAGCTGCTCGGCATGCTCTGCCTCGTGCAGGCGGCCGAGCCGGGCACGCCCTTCGTCTACGCGCCGATCATCGCCTCGGTCGACCCGCGCAGCGGCCGCTACGCCGGCGGCGCGGCGCTCACCTCGCTGAGCTGCGCCGGCACCGAGATGGCACGCCACTACGACCTCCCCGTCTGCAGCCACGCCTTCAGCTGCGACGCCTGGGTCCCCGGCGCGCAGGCCGCCTACGAGAAGGCCTTCGGCATGCTGCTGGCCGGCCTCTCGTGGCCCGACATCCTCGTCGGCCCGGGTGTCCTGGGCGGCGGCCTCTCGTTCGGCCTCGAGCAGCTCGTCATCGACGTCGAGATCTGGCGCATGTGCCGGGCGGCACACGACGGCATCGCCACCGGCGCCGACCGCTGGCTCGACGACGTGCTCGAGAGCGTCGGCCCCGGCGGCCACTTCGTGGGCGAGCGCTCGACGCGCGACGCTATGCGTAGTGACGAGTGGTTCGTGCCGCGGCTCGGCACGCAGGACGCCCGCGAGGCCTGGGAGGCAGCCGGCGGGCTCGACGTCGTCGCCGAGGCGCGGCAGAAGGTAGCCGACATCCTCGCCGCGCCCGAGGAGCCGCGCCTGGACGACGACGTCGAGCGTGAGCTGGCGGCGCTGGAGGCGCGCGCGGCAGGGTAGCCGGCCGGCGTCACTGTGCTCGCCGCTGTCCTCCGAGCTCACGATCAGGTCGAGACAGCTCGCGTGGTCCTCACCCCTCGGGTGGATGCCGAGGAACGCCGTGAGGAAGTGCCGGTTGACGCTGCCGGTGGGGGTCTTGTCGAGGGCCGGCGGACGAGAGCGGGGGACATGAGAGCGACGAACAGCAGCGGCGGGTCCGGAGGTAAGCTGGGAGCGGCGGCCGGCTGACGACTGCCCCGGCCGTCGCACCATGAGACAACCGGGCGCCACCCCCGGGGTGCGCCGGCTGCCCACCGACGAGGAGGTTGCGGCATGGCCCGCATGCGCATCCGCATCGAAGAGGCCGGCGTCGAGATGACGGTCCGGCTCAACGACACGGCGACGGCGGCCCTGCTCTGGGACGCGCTCCCGCTCGAGAGCGCGGCGCAGACGTGGGGCGCCGAGGTCTACTTCTCGGTGCCGGTGAAGACCGGCGAGGAGGATCCGCAGGCTGCCGTCGCCCCGGGTGCGATCGGCTACTGGCCCCCCGGAGCTGCGGTCTGCCTCTTCTTCGGCCAGCAGCCCGTGAGTCCCGTCAACCTGGTCGGGATGATGGACGGCGACCCGGGCGCGCTCGAGGCGGTGCGCGACGGGCACGTCGTGCGCCTCGAGCGCCTCGAGGGGTGACGCCGGAGAACGACGCCGCGACCGGTCCCTCCCCATCGGCGCAGAGACGCGATGTGGCCGGGGGCCTCGCCGCCACGGCGGCGAGGCCCCCGGCCACTGACACCTCACGAGGCGCTGGCTCGCCCTACTTCACCGTGAGGTAGTGCGAGGTCGACCAGGTGGCCGCGTGCAGGCTGTCCTCGGGGGCGAAGGCGCGGAGCTTCCAGGTCCCCGTGGAGCCCAAGTAGGTGGTCACCCGGTACTTGCTGTAGGTGAGGTAGTCGACGGCCTTGCACCAGACCGCCTTCTTGAGGACCCACGTCCCGGTCGTCGGGTCCTTCTTGTAGCAGTACAGCTTCACGGCCTTGTTCCAGCCCGGTGCGTGACGCGGCTTGAACGTGCCCGACACAAGGAAGTCGGCGTACTTCCTGACCGTCGTCGGGGCGTCTGGGTTACCGAGAGCGACCTTCGGCTTGATGAGCACGTAGGAACTCGTGGCGCCCGCGTACTCGTCGGCCCCGGCCCAGGCGGCGCGGAACTTGGTCGCCCGGGTGAGGGCCGGCGTCACGAACGTGCCGCCGTCACTCTCGGCCGAGCCGATCGTCGTCCACGTGGCGCCCCAGTCGGTCGACTTCTGGATGTCCACGGCGTAGCCGACCAGCGGCGCACCGGCTCCGTCCTCGAGGTGCACGGTCAGTGTGGTCGTGCCCTTGTAAGGGACGATAGTGGCGGCGGCCTCGATCTCCAGCGAGGTGGCTTCGGGCGCGGGTGCCGGGTCGCGGTTCGTGTAGAGGTCGTAGTAGTCCACACCCTCGCCCGTGTAGTTGCGATCGTCGCGCCAGACGACCATGTCGCCGGCGATGGCCGGGCTGTACTGGCTCGAGTCCGCGTCCGTCAACCAGTCGTCGGCGCCCTGCGACCAGTCGTACACCCGGACCTTGAAATTGGAACCGTCGTCGTAGGCGTAGGCGACCTTGTCGCCGCTCGCCGAGAGGGCGTGGAACTCCGCGTACGGCTCATACAGCGTCGGGATCCTGACCGGAGCAGCGTCACTCCACCCCATCCGGTAGAGCTTGAGCTCGTACTCACCTGAGCCGTCATCCTCGAACTTGCCCCACACGACCAGGTCGTCGCCGGCGACCAGGGTCGCGCCGTAGATGTCCTCCATGGCCTCCATGGCGGCGCTGCCGTCGGGGAACCTGGTCCAGCCCTCCTCGATGTTGCGCAGATAGAGGTCGCCGCCGCCCTCCCAGGCGAGGACGTGGTCGGTCCCGTCACGGAAGACGTCGGGCGAACGGTCGTCGCCGCCCGGATAGCACGTGAGAGCA
The DNA here is from genome assembly GCA_035464075.1 of Thermoleophilia bacterium. Taxonomy (GTDB): domain Bacteria; phylum Actinomycetota; class Thermoleophilia; order UBA2241; family UBA2241; genus UBA2241. The sequence continues at coordinate 4,320 of DATHSP010000163.1, forward strand.
CGCTCTTCGCCCGTGCTGAGACGGTAGTAGTACATGTCCCACTCGCCGTTGCGCAGATCCTCCCAGACGATGATGTCGCCGCAGACCTTGGGCCGCTGCTGGGCGGCGGGGTCGGTGCAGACGGCGAGATCCTGGCCGCTGACGACGTTCTTCGCGTACACGTCGCCGTTGCCGTCGCGCCAGTCGCTCCACACCACCCAGTCGCCCCAGATGTCCGGGTCGATCTGCTCGTACTCGTCGTCCGTGATCTGGGTCTCCTCGCCGGAAGCGTAGTCGAACATCCAGATGTCGCCGAGCCCGCCCGAGGGGTTCGCGCGCTGGTCGACCCACACGACCCGGTCACCGTGCGCCGCGGGTTCCGACTGCGCGCCATCCTCAGTGCACAGCGGGTAGTCCGCGACCACCACGCCGGGAGCGCTCGCCGGAGCGAGCGCCAGCGCCGCCAGCGCGAGCACTGCCACGATCACCGCCGCGAGAGCGAGACCCACGCGCCGCTCCGGCCTTGCCACCGCCAGTCCTCCACCTTGCCTGTCGCTCACTTCCAGTCTCCCATCTCCGTCGTCGTCCTGGTCCACCGATGCATCGACGGCTCAGTCCCTTCTCTTGATACTGAGCCGCCGTACCGTCGCCTGACTTCGACTCCGGCCACACGTCCTCCTGCGGGCGACCCCGACGGGCGACGTCTCGCTGACCGCTGTCGCCGCAGCGAGTCGAAGGGTGATCGCCCCTGCCGTGCCGACTCGCCCCCGCCCACCACGGGCCACTACGTGTAGGATTCGTACACTGCCGCACTCCTCTGGATGAGCACCGAATGACGACCTCGTCGCAGCCGATCGCACCGATCCCCGATCCCGCAGCCGTGGTGGAACGGTACGGCCGCCTCGTCTCCTCGATCTGCTGGCGCATGACGCGCGACGAGGAGGCGGCCCGGGAGGCCGCGCAGGAGGTGTGGCTGGCCGTCCTCAATGGGCTGCCCGGCTTCCGCGGCGAGTCCGGGCTCTCGACCTGGATCTACAGCATCGCGCGCCGGGTGGTGGGCCGCTGCGCGCAGGCACAGCGCACGTACAGCGTGCGCTTCCTGAGCGCGTTCTTCGAAGCCGAGGGCGAGCCGGCGCCGCCGGACGCGCCCGACCTCGACCACGACCTCTGGGTGCGCACGATGTGCGACCAGTGCCTCTGCGGGATGCTCCAGTGCCTCGAGCCCGACCCGCGCCTCGCGTACCTGCTGCGCGACGTCGCCGAGTTGAGCTACGAGGACGTCGCGGCGGTACTGGAGGTCGAGCCGGCGGCCGCGCGCCAGATGGTCTCGAGAGCGCGGCGCAAGCTGAACCGGTTCATGAGCGGGCACTGCGCCCTGGCGAATCCCGGCGGCGCCTGCCGCTGCCGCATGCGCCGCCGAGTGCAGGCCGCCGACCTGCCCGCCGAGTACGCGCGGCTGCGCCGGACCGTGCACCGGGTGCGGGTGATCCGGGAGTCCGAAGAGGCGCTGCCGCCCAAGGATTACTGGCTGGAGTTGTCACAGACCGGCACGTAGGGCCACTCACGTTGGTGAAGGCCCTCGCGAGAGGGTGCCCGACAGCGAAGAGGAGGCCCGATGGACCCCGCACAGCACATCCGCATCCTGCAGCTGACCTACGCCGCGCAGCTCGCCGACTCGGTGGTGCAGTACGAGAAGGCCGGCGCCCTGGAGCGCGTCACGGAGGAGCGCCGCGCGATGCGCCTCGCGAACGGCACCGCGCAGGCCGCCCAGATGGGGATCGCGGAGCCGGCCGCCGCCTTTACGACGTCGGCCGAGCTTTTCGGCTGCGCCGACTGGACCGTCGCCGTCGACGGAGCCGAAGGCCCCGACGCGGCCGGCGGACTCGACAGGGCCGGCACGGCGCCGATGGCGACCGCGGCGGCGCCGGCCTTCACCGCCACGGCGCACGCGTGCCTGCTCTGCGCCATGGTGAAGAAGGCCGGCGGCCCCAGCCCCTGCCGGCTCTACTGCCTCGACCCCATCGAGGCCATGGTGCGGGGCCTCAGCGCCGACGCCCGGTTCGACGTCGAGGAGACGCTGTACGACGGGGCGGAGTGCCGCGTGCGCGTGAGCAGCTGAGCGGCCGCCCTGTCCGGTCCCCGGCTCCGCTGACAAACGGAAGGCCCGCGGGCGCGCCGCGGGATCAGCTCGGCAGCAGCTTCGCCACCCTGTCGAGCAGCACCTCGGGGTCGACCGGCTTGTCGACGAACGCCTGCACGGGCAGCCAGGCGTCGTCTCTGTCCTTGTCGGAGAACTTGCCCACGTAGATGCCCGCCTCGTTGACCGCGGTGAGCATGATGCGCGGCAGGTCGCGAGTGCGCTCGTCGTCTTTGAGCGCGCGCGCCATCTTGAACCCGGCCGCCGTGTCCTCGGGCATCATCACATCGAGGATCACGAGGTCGGCGTCGAAGGCGAGGACGTTCTCGACGACGTCCTTGTCGTCGTTCTGCGACCCGACCACGTAGCCCTTGCTCTCGAGGACCATGGAGACCGACTCCACGATGCTCGGTTCATCGTCAACGATGTAGACACGCTTCACGACCTACCTCCAGTAGGGTGTCGGGCTCTCTCGACGAGCTATCATAGCTGGTGTCGTGCGACGGAGAGAGACGATGGGACGCACACAAGACATCATCGCGCTGGTGGGTGAGGGAGACCGGGGACGTACGCTGCTCGAGGCGCTGCTCGGCGCCCCGGGTGTCGAGGTGCGCTACTACGTCGATACCGACGCCGCCTCCCCGGGGGTCGCGCTCGCGCGCGAGCGCGGGGTCCGCTGTCGCAGCGACGGCCGCTTCGACGAGTTGCAGAGTGACGCCGATGTCGACCTCATCGTGGAGACCACCGGCGATCAGGACGTGCTCGCGGCTCTCGCGACGGCCAAGCACCCGGACACGCGCCTGCTGGACCCCGCGGGCGTGCGCCTCATGCTTGGCCTGCTCGAGGCACACAGCGGGGCCACCGGCCTCCCGGAGGATGAGCGGCGAGCCTACGAGAAGCGCATCGCCGAGCTCACGGCGGCCGTCGAGCGCGCGCCCGTCGAGCAGGCCTGCTACGTCAGGCAGGCCTCGCACCAGGTCAAGACGCCGCTGTCGGCGATCCAGAGCTACGTCAACGTGATCCTCGGCGGGTACACGGGCGAGATCCCCGAGCGCACCCGCGGGATCGTGGAGAAGATCCACTCCCGCTGCGAGGCGGCACTCACCAATCTCGCCAAGTGCCGCATGCTGGCCGACGTGCGCTGCAACGGTCGCGACGGGCTCGAGATGAGCACCATGCACCTCAACGAGCTGGTGGGTCAGGCGGTCGAGCTCCGCGCCGAGCTCGCCGGCCGGCGCGGCGTCGAGGTCGAGCTCCTGGCCCACGAGGGCACCGACCTCGTGCGCTGCGACCCCCAGAAGACGGTCGTGCTCCTCGCGGAGCTCGTCGAGAACGCCGTCGTGTACTCCCACGAGGGCGGGCTCGTGCAGGTCTCGGTCGAGCCCGCCCCCGACGGCCGACTCGCGGTCGTCGTGCGCGACCAGGGCATCGGCATCCCCGAGCGCTGCCTGCCGCGGATCTTCGCTGAGGACTACCGCGCCGACCCGGCGGTCCAGCATCATCCGGACGGCGCCGGCGTGGGCCTCACCATCGCGCGCGAGATCGCCGACCTTCAAGGGTTCGACGTGTCCGTCGAGAGCGAGGAGGGGCACGGCAGCGGGTTCACGCTGACCGTCCCTCCGGCGCCCGCGCCCTGAGCACCAGGGCCGACGAGCCCCGCTCAAAGCCCCACCAGGTGCTCGATCGCCGCCGCCGCGTAGGCCGGCAGGCGCTCGCTGAGACACGCCGACAGCCCCGTCCCGTGCTCGACCCCCTGCGGCTCGATGCCCATGACGGCGAACGGCGGGATCGTGTAGCCCGCCGAGCGGGCCAGCTCCAGCACCTTGAGAGGGTCGCCCTCGTGGGTGCTGAAGCCGGCCAACTCCTTCTGGGTCTCGACCTCGTCGGGCGCGAAGATGCGGTAGTCGCCCGGCTCGAGGCCGAGGTACGCGGCGTCGACCACGAGCACGGCCTCCGTCTCGGACCCGAGGTACGAGACCATGTTGAGGGCGTTCGTCGCCAGCTCGACGGCCGTGAAGCCGCGCTCCAGCCCATTGGCGACGACGTGCTCGACGACGTGCACGCCGACGCCGTCGTCGCCGGCCAGGTAGTTGCCCAGGCCGATCAGGTAGCGCACCGTGCTCAGCGCACGAACGTGACGTCGAGGTGATGGGTCGAGCACGAGATGCACGGGTCGTAGGCCCGCACCAGCATCTCGAGCGCCAGTTCCATCTCCTTCTCGCCCTTCTCCGCCGCGAGCAGCTGCGGCACGAGCACGTCGAAGTCGTGCTGGATGTTGTTGTGGTTCTGGTTGGTCGGGATGATGCAGTTGCCGCCCTGGCAGGTGCCGGCGGCGTCGTAGTCGTACTCGTGGAAGAGGATGCCGCGCGGCACCTCCACCGACTGGATGCCGCGGCCGTGCTTCGTCGGCTGCGCGAGCGGCTCGAGCTTGACCCCCGTCTCGAGGAGCTCGTCGATGAGGCGCAGCGAGTCGTAGACGCTGTGCACGATCTCGACGACCTGCGCCACGGTGTTCATGTAGGGGTTCGTGCAGATCGGCTGCAGGCCGAGCATCTCGGCGGCCTGCTTGGCCTCGGGCACGAGCATGTCGTAGTTGTTGTTGAACCGCGCGAGGGCGCCGGCCGCGTAGGCGTCGAGCTTGTTCTTCGTGTACTTGGCCGTCGACTGCGGCACGACGAACTCGTTGGTGACGAGCCGGTAGTCGGCCACCGGGTAGCGCTGCTTGGTGCCGTCGGGCAGCACCGACTGGATCTGGCCGTCGTAGAGGCCGTAGTTCTCGTCGTTCGAGAGGCCGACGTACTCGGTGGGGCGGTCGAAGGCCGGGATGTTGGGGGCGAGCGCCGCCACGGTCTCGAGCGTCGCCTCCAGGTCGGGGACGGCCGCGACGAGCTTCTGCTTGAGCTCGGCGAGCTCCTTGTGCGTCGGCACCTCCGCCAGGCCGCCCGGGACGACCGTGGTGGGGTGAGTGGTGCGCCCGCCGATGAGCGAGCCCCACTCGTGGCAGAGCCGCTTCAGGCGCAGGGCGCGGGCCACCACGTCGGGCATGGTCTCGACGAGCGGGAACACCGAAGGGGCCCCCGCGAGGTCCGGCGCGACCAGGATGTAGGCGTGCAGCACGTGGGAGTCGGCGTTCTCGGCGTGCTTGAGGAGCTCGCGGAGCTTCCAGCTCTGCGCGCTGATCTCGATGCCGAGGGCGTCCTCGGTGGCCTTGACCGAGGCCAGCGTGTGGCCCACGGCGCAGATGCCGCAGATGCGGCTGGTGATGCGCGCCACCTCGGAGTAGTGGCGCCCGCGGACCATGGACTCGAAGAAGCGCGGGGCCTCCGGGACCTGCCACTCGCACTTCTCGATCGCGCCGTCGGTCACGTTGACGATGATGTTGCCGTGACCCTCGACGCGGGTGAGGTGGTGGACGTCGATGCGGACGGTCGAGGTCATGAGGCCTCCAGAGCATTGGCGGTGAACATGCGCCCCTTTTCAGCGGCTCGTTGCGGGGTGAAGCCGGCGCGATCCACGAGGACCTTCTCGAAGGCCGGCAGGTTGGGCTGGTCGACGAACCCGCGGCAGGCCTCGCAGGGGATGCCGGCGGCGGGGCACGGCGCGTCGCACCCGGCCCGGGCCACCATGCCCATGCAGTGGTCGCCCTCGTCGAAGCGACAGACCGTCTCGCGGCGCTTACACTCGACGCAGACCGGATGGTTCGGGATCACCGGCTCTTTGCCGTGCAGCAGGTGGAGCAGGATCTGCAGCACCTCGTACTTGTTGACCGGGCAGCCGTAGGCGTAGTAGTCGACCTTGATGACGTGATCGACGCCGTAGGCCTTCTTCGAGTCGAGGTGCGGCAGGTCAGAGTCGGTGCCGTACACGAACTGCTTGTAGTCGGTCTGATGGTTCTTGAGGGCGTTGATGCCGCCCGTGCAGGCGCACTGGCCGTACGCGATGACGATCCCGGCGCGCTTGCGGATCTCCATGAGCCGGGCACGATCGGCCTCGCGGGTGAAGCTGCCCTCGATGAGGGCGATGTCGATCGGCTCCGTCGTCGTCTCGGTCATCGCCTCGCGGAACTCCACGATGTCGACGTGCTTGAGAAGCTCGAGGAACGGCTCGGCGCCGTAGTTGGTCATCTCGATCTGGCAGCCCTCGCAGCAGGCGAAGTCGAAGAACGCGACCTTGGGCTTGCTCATCAGAACGCCTCCTCGAGGTCCTGCACGTCGGCGAACGAGAACACCGGGCCGTCGACACAGACGTACTTGTCGTTGATCTGGCAGTGACCGCACTTGCCCACGCCGCACTTCATGCGGCGCTCGAGGTCGACGAAGACGTTCTCGCGGGGGATGCCGAGCGCGTCGAGCTCGCGGACCACGAAGCGGTAGAAGATCGGCGGCCCGCAGATGACGGCGCGGGTCTCGGGCGTCAGCTGGACCTTGGGGAACAGCGTGGTGATGACGCCGACGTTGCCGGTCCACGTCGGGTCGGCGTTGTCGACGGTCTCGTGGTACTCCATCTCCTGCATGCCGCGCCAGCAGGCGAGGTCGTCGCCGAAGAGCTGCAGGCAGGGCTCGCGCGAGCCGTAGAAGAGCACGAACCGGCCGAACTCGTCGCGCCGGTCGAGGATGTACTGGATCAGGCTCCGCGTCGGGCAGAGGCCGATTCCGCCGGCCACGACGAGCACGTCCCGGCCGCGCAGCTTGTCGAGGTCGAAGCCGTGCCCCAGAGGGCCGCGCACGTACACCGTGTCGCCCTCGTCCAGCCTGCAGACCGCCCCGGAGACGCGGCCCACCGACCGTACGACCAGGTCGAAGCTCTCCTTGCGCGTCGGCGAGCTGGCGAAGCCGATCGGGATCTCGCCGTAGCCGAGGAGGCCCAGCTCCACGATCTGGCCGGGCTCGAACTCCATGGGCTGACCGTCGCTCATCTGCAGCGTGAAGTGCTTCTCCGTCGGGGTCGCCTGCGCGGCCTGGACGATGGTGGCTTCACGAGGCAGGAAGATGTTCTCGACTTCGTTCCAGTGGCACTGGTGCTCCATCGCTTCGCTCCTCATGAGGCCATGATCCGGTTGATGACCCGCACAGGGTCGGCGATATCGGCGGTGCAGCCCGCCGAGCAGCGGCCGCAGCCGACGCAGGCGGGGCCGCCCAGCTTCTCGTTCAAGTAGGTGGCCTTGCGCATCATGCGGTGGCGGAAGCGCTGGCCGCGCCGCTCGCGGAAGTTCTCGCTGCCGCCGTCGCCGAGCGAGCACTTCGCGAAGTCCTCGGTCAGGCAGCCGTCCCAGAAGCGCGTACGCTGGCCGGACGCGTCGACGTTCCACGTGTCCTGCACGTCGAAGCAGTAGCACGTGGGGCAGACGGTGTTGCAGGTGCCGCACGAGAAGCAATCGGCGGCGAGCTCGTCCCAGAGCGCGTCGTCGCCGAAGGCCCCCCGTACCTTGGTCGCGATCTCCTCGGTGCCGTGCTCCAGCTTCTCGGGGCACTGCTCGAGCGCCGTCGCGTTGACCCGGGCCGCCTCGTCGATCTGCGCGTCGGTCGCCGGCTGGAACGCACCGTACCCGAGCAACGCCTCGCCGCGCTCGGTGCGCGTCTCGAGGACGTAGCCGCCCTCGACGGCCGTGAGGAAGGCGTCGTGGCCCTCGGGCTGCACGTCGGCGCCGACCGAGGCGAAGAACGCACGGCTGGAGACGTTCTGGATGTTGGAGGCGACGATCGTCGTCGTCTCACGATGCCCCATGTAGTTGACGTCGTAGTTGCGCTCCGAGAAGAGGAGGTCGGTCTGGTCGATCGCCTTGACGTCGTAGAAGTGGACGCCGAGGAGGACCTTCTCGGTCGGCTCCAGCGCCGCCGCGACCCCGGCTTCGTCGAAGCGGAGCAGGTCCTGCGCCGGCGGGAAGAAGAGCTTCTTCGGCGGCAGGATGGTGACGTCGTAGTCGAGCCGCAACTCGTCCGGCGCCTCCAGGCGCTCGAAGACGAATCGCGAGCGCTTCGCCACCGGTCCGTAGACCGGCACCGCCTCGATCATGGCGGTGAGGAACGCGGCAAAGTCGTCGCTCCTGATGAATGAGGTGGTCATCGGACCTCGCTAGGTTGAACACGCGCCTCTCTCGCGCCGAGCGAGCGGCCTGGCAAAGGGGACTGACCCGCGGCCACGGGGGCGTGGGCGCGGGCGCAGAAGGATGTCGTCATGCCGTCATGTCGTCGATCGTGCGTACCTCTGAACCGCCGTGGCAGGAGGGCGGGTTACTCCGCTCGAGAGCGTAGTATGTTGGCCGGCCGTCGACGTCGCAAGCTTCGCCGTCCGGTACCCTGACTCGTGGACTCCCTCACAGGCTACCCAAACGTGACGGCCTTCACAATCGCAGGGCTGCGCGGCAGCGCCCGCCTTCGGTGACCTCCGGTCATCACGGACTACCCCCGTCGTCCTCGAACGGCGAGAGGAAGCGGCCGTAGCCCTCCCGCTCCAGGTCCTCCTTCGGCACGAAGCGCAGGGCCGCGGAATTGATGCAGTACCGCAGACCGGTGGGCGGCGGCCCGTCGGGGAAGACGTGGCCGAGATGCGAGTCGGCGCCGGCGCTGCGGACTTCGGTGCGCGAGCCGAGGAGGCCCGAGTCGTCGCGCGTCGTCACGGCGTCGGGGCTTATCGGCCGCGTGAAGCTCGGCCAGCCGGTGCCCGAGTCGAACTTGTCGAGCGACGAGAACAACGGCTCGCCCGAGACGACGTCGACGTAGACGCCGTCGCGGTGCTCGTCCCAGTACTCGTTGTCGAAGGCCGGCTCGGTGCCGTCCTGTTGCGTGACCTCGTACTGGAGGGGCGTCAGGCGCTCGCGCAGCTCGGCGTCGCGACTCGCGGCACCCGGCTCCGCCGAGGATGCCGTCTCCTCACCGCCGCCGCACGCGGCCAGCGCAAGCGCCGCGAGCACGAGCGTCGCGAGGACGAGCACGCCGAAGACGGGCGCGAGCGCCCACCGGGCGAGCGCCGGCGCCTTGGCCGCTCGCGGAGGCGCCTCGGCCGCTCGCACCGGCGCCTTGGCCGCTCGCGCCGTCGCCTCGGCCGCTCCGGCCGTCGCCTTCATGTCGGGCACACCTCGACACCCTGCGGCTCGTAGTAGTCCTGGTGGTACTCCTCGGCGCGCCAGAAGGCTCCTGCCGGCACGATCTCGGTGACGATCGGATCCTCGAAGGTGCCGGAGGCGGCGAGGCGTGCCGCCACGGCGCGGGCGGTGGCCTCCTGCTGCGGCGTGTGGAAGAAGATCGCCGAGCGGTACTGCGACCCGACGTCCGGTCCCTGCCGGTCCTCGGTCGTCGGGTCGTGCATGGCGAAGAAGGCCTCCACCAGGCGCTCGTACGAGACGACGTCCGGGTCGTACTGCAGGCGCACCGCTTCCGCGTGGCCCGTCGTGCCGGAGCAGACCTCTTCATACGTCGGGTCCGCCGTCGTGCCCCCGGTGTAACCGACCACGGCGTCGACGACACCGGGGATGGCGGCGAAGCGCGCCTCGACGCCCCAGAAGCAGCCCGCGGCGAAGGTGGCGATCGCCGTCGCTCCCGTGCCCCGGTCGCCCGACGACGGAGAGGCCGCGACCGGACCTGTCGACCCCGTCCCGTCGCTGCCGCCCGCACCGTCGCCGCCGTCCGCGCCGGTCGCCGTCGAGCCCCCGCCGCATCCGCCCAGGACCGCGAGGACGGCGAGCACGAAGAGCGCCCCGACGAAGGCGCTCGCCCACGCCGTCCGCGGGCGCGAGCGCATCGGGTGCCCCGCGCAAGACGGTGTCGCACGTGCCGTGGTGTGCAGCGATCGCATCGGGTGCCTGCTGGCCGATGACGTGACGCGTGGCGTGGTGACCTGGTCCGTGCGTCGGGAGCGCATGAGTCAATAGTGGCAGAGGACGCACCAAAGCGCATCCCGGGGCCACACAGCCCGGACCGCGAGGTCCGCTCGTGCACACACCGACCGCGCTCGTGCGCGCGCGCCGCGCTCACACCCGCGCCGTCCCCGATGTGGTAGTACTGGCTCCGCCAGCGACACCCAGCCGCCCAGAAGGAGAGCGCGATGCCACGTGTGTCCCTCGACGCGATCGCCCCGGAGTTCAGCCTCCCCGACTTCTCCGGCCGGCCCGTCGGCCTGTCAGACTATCGCGGCCGGAAGAACGTCCTGCTGGTCTTCAACCGCACCTTCACCTGACCGTACTGCCGCCGGCATATGGCGCAGTTGCGCCATGAGTATGAGAAGTTCGTGGAGCGTGACGTCGAGGTCGTGGTGGTCGGCCCCGAGGACGGGCGTGCCTTCGCAGAGTACTGGCGGAAGGAATCTCTGCCCTTCGTCGGCCTGCCCGACCCCAGGCACAGCGTGCTCAAGCTCTACGGGCAGCAGGTGAAGCTCTTCAAGCTGGGGCGCATGCCGGCCCAGGTGCTCATCGACAAGGCCGGCGTCGCGCGCTTCGTCCACTACGGGCACAGCATGAGCGACATCCCCGAGAACGAGGAGCTCCTCGCCCTGGCCGACCGGATCAACGCCGCGTAGGGGCCGGACGACCGCGAGCGTGGTCGATCTGACACTGAGGTCGGGGGGCTCGAGCTGCGGCCGGGGC
>DATHSP010000164.1:0-9298 GCA_035464075.1 Thermoleophilia bacterium
CTCATCGTCAGCGACGTGCTCGGCACCTTCCAGGCCTTCACCCCCAAGTTCGTGAAGAAGTACGCCGACCTCGCCGGGGTCGCGACGCAGGCGCTCAGCGCCTACGTCGCCGACGTGCGCGGGGCGCGCTTCCCCGAGGAGGAGCACTGCTACCGCATGCTCGAGGGCGAGCAGGAGCGGTTCAGCGCGTGGGCCGGCGGAGCCGGCCAGGAGGACCGGTCATGATCGACCGCGACGCGATGCGCAGCGAGTTGCGGCTTCGCCCTGAGGACGTTGCCAGGGTGAGCGACTTCCTCGCGAGTCCCGACAACCCTTTGACCGACGGCCTGTTCGATCTCATCGAGAAGTATGGCGGCGTCGACGAGATCAACCGCAGGGCCGACGAAGCGGGGCGGCTCGAGACCCGTCTCGAACGGTTGGCGGCCGAGAAGTCACCCTTCCTCGCCGACCTCGAGTGGCTGACCGAGCAGCGCGACACGGGCGCTTTCGTGACGATGGCCGACTACCGCCGCAGCATCCTCGGCGCCTCCGCGGACGCGCGCGAGTTCGACGAGGTGAACGCCGTCACACTCGAGATCAGCGCCCTGCAGTACTTCCCGTGGTTGATCGGCGAGGCGCGGCAGGCGATCGAGCGCCGCGAGCTGATGCCGGGCCGCTACATCCGGGTACGAAACATGGCCGAGCAGTCGGCTCCGGGCGAGGACCTGCTCGCCGTGGCGACCGCGATGCAGCTCATCGGGGCGACCCACGTGGAGACCCTCGACACCAAGGGCATCGACGGGTCCAACGTGCACCTTGGCGGGCCGGACACGATCACGGGCTACTTCGGCGGCATCGGCCAGCCCAACGACTACCCTCTCAGGTGGGCCGACGAGTACCTGCGCTTCTTCACGGAGTACGGCATCCGGCAGGTGTTGAACATCAACGCCGGCACGATCCTCGTCGCCCTGCTGCTGCGTCGCCTGGGCATCAGGAACGAGTTCAAGGTGTCGGTGTTCATGGGCGTCGACAACCCGTGGGCGCTGCTGTGGATCCTGATGGACGCGCGTCTGCTTGCCGCCGCCGACGGCTCGACCAGCATGGCCGGCCTCAACCTCTCGAACTCGGTGGAGCTCCCGACGCTGCAGGCAGGGGCGGAGGTCCGCCGCGCTCTCGGCTTCGAGGATGCGGTGCGCTTCGAGCATCACGTGACCGAGACGCACAAGCACATCTGCTGCCAGCCCTACGACCGCCGCGCCGACGTCGTCACCGCGGCGGCGACCATCCCCAACGTCTCGGCGAAGCACGAAGGCGGGGGGCCCGAGCTCGAAGCGCGGCGTGAGCACCCGAGCGACATCCTCGAGTACTTCATCCCCAAGGAGCAGATCGTCGCCGACGGTCTCATGCCCCTGCTAGAGTCGAACTACCTCGACAAGCACGCCGCCGTCAACGAGACTGCGGCGGCGCTGACCAGGGCGGGCATCGCCGTGCGCGCCGCGGCACGGCTGCACAGCGCCGTCGCCGCGGCCGGGGAGTAGCTGCCCGGCCCCGGCACGGGGCGCGGCGGCGTTGTGCCGCGGCGCCCCGGGCGGGAGAGGGCGGGAAGCACTGGAGAGGCGCGTCGCGCCTCCCTGATGGCATACGAAGGGGGCCCCATGGGTTCGACAGTGCATCATCCATCCTTCACCGGGCGGGCCGTCCTGGCCGCGGTCTGCGCCGCCCTGCTGCTCCTGGGCGGCGCCGCCTCCGCGGCCATGGCGGAGTCGCCGTCAGCCTCACCCGGCGGTGTCGCCGAGCCCGTGTTCAGGGTCGGCTTCAGCATGGACGTCGGCAACATGAACCCGTTCGTCGACTACTCGGCGGTCAGCTGGGAGACGTTCCTCCTCACGTACAACTTCCTCACCTGGTACGACGAGAACAACCAGCCCGTGCCCGAGCTGGCCACCGAGTGGCAGGTCAGTGACGACGAGACGGTCTGGACGTTCACCATCCGCGACGACGTGATGTGGCACGACGGCGTGCCGCTCACCGCCGGGGACATCGCCTTCACCTACAACCTGATCCTTGACAACGAGATCTGGTTCTACATGTCGTACCTGCAGGACGTCACCAAGGTGGAGGCGCCCGACGACACCACGCTGGTCATCACCTCGAGGCAGCCCAACCCGATGATGCTGGCGCTGTACGTCCCCATCGTGCCCGAGCATCTCTGGAGCACGATTCCCGGGCCCAAGGTCGAGAGCGTAGAGGATCCCCCGCTGGTGGGATCCGGGCCCTTCGTGATCGACGACGTCCAGCAGGGCAAGTTCGTCGAGATGTCGGCCAACGCGGACTACTTCGGCGGAAGGCCGAAGATCGACTCGCTGCTCTTCCAGATCTACACCTCCGAAGACGCCATGGTGCAGGACTACAAGGCCGGCGCCCTCGACCTGGGCATCTTCCTGGCGCCGACGTCCCTGCGCGCCGTCGCGGACGTGAGTGGGACGGAGACCCTCGCCTCGCCCACCGTCGGCTTCACCATGCTCGGGATCAACTGCTGGACGGCGCCGGAGAGCAAGGGCAACCCGCTGCTGCAGGACGTGGACATCCGCCGGGCGATCGCCCGCGCCATCGACAAGGAGAGGATCGTCGAGACGGCGATGAGCGGGGCGGCGACGGCGGGGACCTCGGTTCTGTCTCCCGCCATGGGGGACTGGCACTGGGCGCCGCCCGCCGACCAGACCGTCGCGTACGATCCCGAGGCGGCCGAGGCGATCCTCGACGAAGCCGGGTACATCGATCGCGACGGGGACGGCATCCGCGAAGACGCGGACGGCAAGGCGCTCGACTTCACACTCAACGCCCTGAGCGACTACCCGAACGACATCAGCGCGGCGAAGATGATCGTCCCGAATCTCGAGGCGGTGGGGATCAAGGTGCGCCTCGAGATCATGGCCGAGGCGGCCTTCAGCGATCGCCTCTACGGCAACGAGGGCGTGGACCTGTACGTCTGGGCCTGGGGCGGCGATCTCGATCCCGGCTACCAGCTCTCCGCGTTCATCACGGACCAGATCCTCTGGAACAACGACAGCTGCTACTCGAACCCGGAGTACGACGCACTGTACGTGGAGCAGTCGACGACGATCGACCGGGCCCAGCGTGTCGACGTCGTGCAGCGCATGGAGCAGATCCTGTACGACGAGAGTCCCTACGTGCTCCTCTGGTACGACACCAACCTGCAGGCGTATCGTGCGGATCGCTGGACGGGCTGGCAGCTGGCGCCGTCGGACGCGCCGTGCGTCGCCATGAACTACATGCGTGACACGTACCTGAACGTGCAGCCGGCGACGGCCGCCGAGACGTCGTCGGGCGGCATCGGCACGTGGCTGGTCATCGCGATCGCCGCCGCTGTGGCCGTCGTGGTCGTGCTCGTCATCTGGGCACTGCGCCGTCGCGGGCCCGGGACGGAGGTCGAGGGGTGACGGGAGCTCCTCGCGGCGACGTCGACGTCCACGACCCGGGGGTGATGCGCGGCTTCCCACCGCCGCCCGACCGACGCGTGCGTCTCGACCAGGTCTACTCGGACCCGCGACTCACGCAGTGGTACATGCAGCACGTGCGCGAGGTGTCGCCGACCGCCGACGTCTCGTCGCGGCACGAACCGGTCGTGCCGCTCCCGCGGAAGCCCGTCGATCTCGACCATCTCGAGGTGCGCAGGGCCGACGGGGCGACATGGACCGTCCCGGAGATGCTGCGCGGCGTCTGCGTCGACGGCATGCTCGTCCTGCGCCGCGGCCGCGTCGCCTTCGAGCGGTACCTGCACGGCATGCGGCCCGAGACACCGCATCTCTGCCAGTCGGTGACCAAGGCGCTGGCCTCGTGCGTCGTCGCCAGCCTCGTCGAGCAGGGCGTGCTGCGGACGGACGACGGCGTCGTGGCGTTCGTGCCCGAGCTCGCCGGCAGCGCCTACGGCGACGCGACCGTGCGTCATCTGCTCGACATGTCGGTCGGCATCAGCTACCTGGACGACCTCGACCGTCCGCAGTACGACGGCGCCCGCCTGTGCCGCCTCGAGGGCGTCCAGCCGCGCCTCGCCGACGACGAGCCCGGGTCGGCGTATGATTTCGCCACGCGGACGCGGAAGGAGGGCGAGCACGGCGGGCTCTTCCACTACGTCTCGCTCAACACGTTCGTCCTCGGGTGGGTCATGGAGCGGGCGACGGGCAGGCCTGTCCCCGAACTCTTGAGGGAGCATGTCTGGAGCAAGCTGGGCACCGAACACGACGCCTACATCGCGCTCGACGGCGCCGGCAGCGCGCAGCTCGAGGGAGGCTTCTGCGCGAGCCTGCGCGACATCGCCCGCTTCGGACAGATGCTCTGCGATGGCGGGCGCTTCAACGGCGCCCAGGTCGTCCCGGCCTGGTGGATCGACGACGTCAGAGAGAACGGAGACACGGCAGCCTTCGCCGCGGCCGCCGCGAGCTGGGAGGACGGCCGTTCGTACGCCGGGTGCTCCTATCGGAGCTGCTTCTGGGTCACGGAGTCCGACGACATGGTCGCCTTCAGTGCGACGGGCTGGCTGGGGCAACGCGTGTACGTGGCGCAGGAGACGGGTGTGGTCGTGGCCATGTTCTCGTCGCGGCCTCAGGCGCTGGAGGACGAGCTGGGCGCCCACGCGTTCCAGGCGTGCGAAGACCTCGCCCGCCTGCTGGCGTGAGGGCGCCGCGGGGACAGCCGGCGTCGACGGAGCGCGAAGGGAGTACCGATGGATGACGTAGTCGTCGCTGCGGCCTGCCGGACGGCCATCGGGGCCTTCGGCGGCACGCTGAAGGACGTGCCGCCGTACCTCCTGGCGGCGACCGTGATCCGCGAGGCTCTGGGACGGGCCGGCGTCGACCCGGGGGCCGTCGACGACGTGCGCCTCGGCTGCTGTTTCGAGCCGTACCAGACCAAGAGCGTCGCCCGCTCCGCGGCGATCGAGGCCGGCATCCCCACGAGCGTCACCGCGGTGTCGATGGACCGCGTCTGCGTCTCGGCCATGGAGGCGGTGGTCTCCGGGATGGCGATGATCAAGGCGGGGCTCGCCGACGTCATCGTGGCCGGCGGCGTGGAGGTGATGTCCGGGGTCCCGTACGCCGTGCCCTCGGCACGGTGGGGAGCGCGCCTGCAGAACCAGACCATCGACGACCAGGTCATCGAGGGGCTCTACTGCGGCTCCCGCTACCACCCCTGCCCGCCCGGGGAGCCGGGCCGCGAGGGCCCGGTCCGCGCCCGGATGCAGGGCCAGCCGTACGTCATGGGCCACACCGCCGAGTTGCTCGCCGAGGAGTACGCGATCACGCGCGAGGCGATGGACGAGCTGGCACTGCGCAGCCACCACAACGTCGAGCGTGCCACGAACAACGGCGACTTCGCCGACGAGATCGTGCCCGTCGAGGTGCCGCAGAGGAAGGGACGGCCGCCCGTCGTCTTCGCCCGCGACGAGCACTTCCGCCCGGGTCTCACGATGGAGGACCTCGCGGCGCTGCCGGCGGCGTTCGTGCCCGGCGTCGGCAAGGTCACCGCCGGCAACTCGTCGGGCATCAATGACGGCGCCAGCGCGATGGTCCTGCTGTCGGCCGACAAGGCGCGCGAACTCGGCGTCACGCCGCTCGCGCGCCTCAAGGCGGTCGGCTACGGGGGCTGCGAGCCCTCCCTGATGGGCATCAGTCCGGTGCCGGCGGTGCGCGACCTCGAGCGGCGCTCCGGTCTGCGGCTCGGGGAGTTCGAGCTCCTCGAGGTGCACGAGGCCTTCGCCTCGCAGTACCTCGCCTGCGAGATGGAGCTGGGCTTCGATCGCGAGATCACCAACGTCAACGGCTCGGGCATCGGTCTCGGGCACCCCGTGGGCTCGACCGGCTGCCGGCTCATGGTGACGCTCCTCCACGCCATGAGGAGTCGCGACAAGACCCTCGGGCTCGCCACCCTGTGCGGCGGCGGCGGGGTCTCGATGGCCGTCGCCCTGGAGGCGCTCTGATGGGCGGCGCGGCCGCCGCCGGCCGCAGTCGCACACAGGCCGGCCGACGGGCCGCGCGGAGCGGCGCGCGCCGCGGCGTCGCGTCCCGGCCGTCCGGCGGCCGGCGAGAGGGAGACCATGCCGCCTAAGCCCATCGCGAGAACGCCGTCGGCCTACGACTACCCACTCCTGCTCAAGCACCTCCTGCACGCGCCGCTGGCCCACTCGCCGGACCAGGAGATCGTCTACCGCGACCTCGTGCGCTACACCTACCGGGAGTTCGCCGACCGGCTCGGCCGGCTCGCCCGCGGCCTGCGCGGCCTCGGGGTGGAGCCGGGGCAGACGGTCGGCGTCATGGACTGGGACAGTCACCGCTACCTCGAGTGCTTCTTCGCCGTCCCGATGATGGGGGCGGTCCTGCACACCGTTAACGTGCGCCTCTCGCCGGAGCAGATCCTCTACACGATCGACCACGCCGAGGACGATGTCCTCCTCGTGAACGCGGAGTTCCTGCCGGTGCTCGACCAGATCCGTGGCCGGCTCACGACCGTGAAGCGGTTCGTGCTGCTCAGCGACCTTCCCGGGACGCCGGCGACCGGCGTGCCGCTCGCGGCGGAGTACGAAGCGCTCCTCGCCGCGAGCGGCGGCGGCTACGACTTCCCCGACTTCGACGAGGACACGTGCGCGACGACCTTCTACACCACCGGTACGACCGGTCTCCCCAAGGGCGTGTACTACAGCCAC
Source organism: Thermoleophilia bacterium (assembly GCA_035464075.1). Taxonomy (GTDB): domain Bacteria; phylum Actinomycetota; class Thermoleophilia; order UBA2241; family UBA2241; genus UBA2241. Next base: position 6,698 of record DATHSP010000164.1, read on the forward strand.
CGCCAGCTCGTGCTCCACACGCTCGCCGGCCTCTCGGCGATGGCCATGGCCCCGCGCCAGGGCGGCTTCCACCGCGACGACGTCTACATGCCGATCACGCCCATGTTCCACGCCCACGCCTGGGGCTACCCCTACATGGCGACCCTCATGGGCGTGAAGCAGGTCTACCCCGGTCGCTACGACCCGGCCGCCCTTCTCGGCCTCCTCCAGAAGGAGGGCGTGACGGTCTCGCACTGCGTGGCCACCATCGTCTTCATGCTGCTGCAGAGCCCCGCGATCGAACACACTGACCTCTCGCGGTGGAAGGTGATCATCGGCGGCGGGCCGCTCCCGAGGGCGTTGTGCAGGGAGGCGCTGTCGCGGGGCATCGACATCTGGGGCGGCTACGGTCTCAGCGAGACCTGCCCGTTCATCACCAGCGCGCACCTGTCGCCGGAGATGACCGACCTCGACGAGGAGCGGGAGCTCGACATCCGCTGCAGGGCCGGGCGGCCTAACCCGCTGGTCGACCTGCGGGTCGTCGACGACGCGATGCACGACCTTCCGCGCGACGGCGCGTCGACCGGCGAGATCGTCCTGCGCGCGCCGTGGGTGACCATGGGCTACCTGAAGGACGAGTCCAGCTCCGAGGCGCTCTGGGCGGGCGGGTACCTCCACACCGGCGACCTCGGCTTCATCGACGAGTTGGGCTACCTGCAGGTCTCGGACCGCATCAAGGACGTCATCAAGACCGGCGGCGAGTGGATCTCCTCGCTCGACCTCGAGAACGTCATCGGTCAGCACCCGGCGGTCAGCGAGGTCGCCGTCATCGGGGTGCCCGACGAGAAGTGGGGCGAGCGCCCCCTGGCGCTCGTCGTCCTCAGGCGCGACGCGCCCGACGACGCCGAGTCGATCCGCGCGTTCGTGCGCGGCTACGCGGAGCGGGGAGTCATCTCGAGGTTCGCCGTGCCCGACCGCGTGCGGTTCGTCGCCGAGCTCTCGCGCACGAGCGTGGGGAAGCTCGACAAGCGCGCCCTGCGCGAGCAGTACGGGCGCTGAGGGACGCGGGCGAGGCCGCTTGCCCATGCGACGGCGCGCGAGGACCGCGAGCCCGCAGAGGCGGGCGCCCGCCGAACGGCCCGGAGGCGCAGAACCTGCGGTGATGTGGCAGAATGCCGGAGAGAGTACGGTACACAAGTAGATAATCAGCAGTTCATCCTGATAAGGCGTTGACGAGGCGGAGATGATGCGACTATGATGCGGGCCATGCCGGAGACACTCTTCCTCATGGGCAACGAGGCCATCGGGTACGGCGCCGTCCGAGCCGGGGCGGGGTTCGCCTGCGCGTACCCGGGCACGCCGTCCACCGAGATCCTCGAGACGGCGGCGACCCTCGAAGGCATCCACGCCGAGTGGTGCGTCAACGAGAAGGTGGCCCTGGAGACCGCCGTCGGGGCGTCGCGAGCCGGGGTTCGCACCATCGTCACGATGAAGCACGTCGGCCTCAACGTGGCCGCCGACCCCCTCCTTACGCTCACCGAGACCGGCGTCAACGCCGGCCTCGTCATCGTCGCCGCCGACGACCCGGGCATGAACTCCTCGCAGAACGAGCAGGACAGCCGCAACTACGCCAAGTTCGCGAAGATCCCCATGCTCGAGCCCTCCGACAGCCAGGAGGCCTACGACTTCGTCGCCGAGGCGTTCTCGCTCTCCGAGGAGTTCGACACTCCGGTGCTGCTGCGCTCGTCGACCAAGCTCTCCCACGGTCGCGGCCAGGTGGTCCTGCGCGAGCCCGTGACCGTCGAGGCGCCCGCCTACACCAAGGACCTCGCCAAGCATCTGATGGTGCCGCAGTGGGCCTCGCTGCGCACGCAGGCGCTGCTGCACAGACTCCAGCGGCTGCGGGCGCGCGCCGAGGAGTCGCCGCTCAACGTCATCGAGCCCGGGACCCTCGACGTGGGCATCATCACCTCGGGGGTCGTGTATCAGTACGCGCGTGAGGCGTTCCCCGACGCCTGGTTCCTCAAGCTGGGCATGTCGCACCCGCTGCCGTACCGCAAGGTGGCCGAGCTCTACGAGCACGTGTCTCGTCTGGCCGTGGTCGAGGACCTCGACCCCTTCATCGAGGAGCAGGTGCGCATGCTCGGGCTGCCGGTGATCGGCAAGGAGGCCATCCCGGCCAACGGCGAGCTCGACCAGGACATCGTCTACCGGTCGCTCGCTCCGCATCTCGCGGAGCCGCCGGCCGGCGGCGACAAGCCCCGTCCCGTCTTCCCCCCGGCGCCCAACATCGTCGATCCTCCCCAGCCGCCCGGCGACCTGCCGGTCCGCCCGCCCGTCCTGTGCCCGGGCTGCCGGCACCGCTCCGTCTTCACGGTGCTCCGCCGCCAGAAGATGGCCGCCATGGGCGACATCGGCTGCTACATGCTGGGCGCCGACCCTCCCCTGAACGCCCTCGACAGCTCGCTCTGCATGGGCGCGAGCATCGGCATGATGGCCGGCTTCAACAAGGCCCTGGGCGAGAAGGCCGCCGCCGCCGTCATCGGCGACTCGACGTTCTTCCACTCCGGCATCACGGGGCTCATCAGCGCCTCGTACAACGAGGCCGACGGGCTGGTCCTC
>DATHSP010000165.1:0-3748 GCA_035464075.1 Thermoleophilia bacterium
CTCATCGTCAGCGACGTGCTCGGCACCTTCCAGGCCTTCACCCCCAAGTTCGTGAAGAAGTACGCCGACCTCGCCGGGGTCGCGACGCAGGCGCTCAGCGCCTACGTCGCCGACGTGCGCGGGGCGCGCTTCCCCGAGGAGCAGCACTGCTACCGCATGCTCGAGGGCGAGCAGGAGCGGTTCAGCGCGTGGGCCGGCGGATGACACGCGGCGCCCCGACCGCCGGCACCGCCCGCGCCGCCGATGCCCGCGTGACCGCGCGGTCGGCCGGCGACGGGCCCGACTTCGCCGGGCGCGTCGAGCGGCTCGGCACCGAGACCGTCTTCGCCGTCTCGGCCGAGGCGGCGGCCCTCGCCGCGCAAGGCAGGAGGGTCTACCCCTTCCACCTCGGCGACCTCGACCTGCCGACGCCGGAGCACATCGTCGAGGCGTCATTCGCGGCGATCCGCGCCGGCAAGACGACGTACTGCCCCAACGCCGGCATCCCCGAGCTGCGCGACGCCCTGGCCGCCGACGTGGGCCGCGCCCGCGGTCTCGACTACGGGCGCGACAACGTCTCCGTGCAGCCCGGAGGCAAGCCCGTGATCGCCAAGTTCCTGCTGGCGCTCATGGACCCCGGAGACGAGGTGCTCTACCCCAACCCCGGCTTCCCCATCTACGGCTCGCTGATCGATTTCTTCGGCGGCGTGCCGGTGCCCTACACCTACGTCGAGGGCACCGACCGCTTCCACCTCGACCTCGAGGGCATCGAGCGCAGCCTCACCCCGCGCACCCGGCTGCTGATCCTCAACGACCTGCACAACCCGACGGCGGCCGAGTGCACGGCCGAGGAGCTCGAGCGGCTCGCGGAGCTCGTCCGCGAGCACGACCTCCTCGTGCTCAGCGACGAGGCCTACTTCGACGTGCGCTTCGCCGGCGCGAGCCGCTCGATCGCCTCGCTGCCCGGCATGCGGGAGCGCACCGTCATCCTCTACACCTTCTCGAAGAAGTACGCGATGACCGGGTGGAGGCTCGGGGCTGCGGTCGGCCCCGCGCCCGTCGTCGACGTCATCACCCGGCTCAACGTCAACATCGAGTCGTGCCCCACGCACTTCTCGCAGTACGGGGCCGTGGCGGCGCTGACCGGCGACCAGAGCGGTCCCCGCGAGATGATGGCGACCCTCAAGACCCGGCGCGACGCGGCCCTCGAGATCCTCAACGCCACCCCGGGCGTCCGCTGCCTGACGCCCGAGACCACGTTCTACCTGTATCCTGACGTCACCGGCGCGGCGCAGGCCGTCGGGTGCGCCGACCACGAGAGCTTCCGCCGCCTCGTGCTCGAGCGCACCGGCGTCTCGTTCTGCACCCGCCTCCACTTCGGACACGCCCTCGAGGGCGAGCGGCAGATCTACCTGCGACTCGCCTACTCGGGGCTCGGCACAGACCAGATCCAGGAGGGCCTCGGCAAGATGAAGGCCTTCATCGAGAGCCACCACTGATCTCCGGAGGAGACGCGACGATGAACGACAAGCCCACCCCCGTGCTCAACAGCCGTCTGACGCTCCTCTCCGCGGAGAAGTGCCAGGCGATCTACGACGGCGCCCTCACCATCATCGCCGAGATCGGGATGAAGGTGCCGCACGAGGTCGCCCGCGACCTGCTCGCCGGTGCCGGTGCGAGCGTGGAGGGCGACGACCTCGTGCGCATCCCGCGTGAGCTCGTCGCCAAAGCGCGCGCGACCGTGCCGCGGATGATCGACGTCTACGGCCGCAACGGCGAGCTCGCCATGCAGCTCGGCGGCTTCAACTCGTACTTCGGCACCGGCTCCGACCTGATGAGCATCTACGACTTCGAGACCGGCGAGCGCCGGCTCAGCGTCATCGCCGACGTCGGCCGCATGGCCCACCTCTGCGACGGCCTGCCGAACATCGACTTCATCATGTCGATGGCCCATCCCCACGATGTCGAGGCCTACGCCTCGTACCTCGAGAGCTTCCGCCAGATGGTGAGCAACACGACCAAGCCGATGGTCATGACGGCGGCCGGGGTCGAAGACCTCGAGGTCATGTGGAAGATCGCCTCCGAGTTGCGCGGCGGCGCCGAGGAACTGCGCGCCAAGCCGTACTTCATCCAGTACGGCGAGCCGGTCAGCCCCCTGCAGCACGCGCCCGAGGTGCTCGACAAGCTGCTCTTCTGCGCCGACTGGGGCATCCCGCTGATCTACTCGCCGGCGCCCATCGCCGGCGCCACCGCGCCGATCACCCACGCCGGCCACATCGTGCAGGCGGTCGCCGAGTCGCTCTTCGGCATCGTCATCCACCAGCTCCGCCGCCCCGGCTCGCCCGTCCTCACCGGCATGGGCCCCGTGAAGCTCGACATGAGCACCGTGCAGGCGCTGTACAACTCGGCCGAGTACTACACGACCTACCTCGGCATCACTGAGATGGCGAAGTGGATGGACATCCCCAACTGGGGCTCCGCCGGCACCAGCGATTCGCAGTGCGTCGACGCGCAGGTCGGCCTCGACGTCGCCGAGCTCACCCTGCTCTCCATGCAGGCCGGCTCGAACCTCAACCACGACATCGGCTACCTCGACTTCGGCCTCACCGGCGCCGGCGAGTCGGTCGTCATAACCGACGAGGTCATCTCGCTCAACCGGCGTACGCTCGAGGGCATCGAGGTCAGTGAGGAGACGCTCGCACTGGACACCATCGCCGCGGTCGGGCATGGCGGCGACTTCCTCGGCGCGCGGCACACCAAGCGTCACGTGCGCTCGCTGCAGTGGCGACCCACGATCCTCAACCGCAGCACCCAGCAGAAGTGGGAGGCGGAGGGCTCGCTCGACCTCACGGCGAAGGCGCACCGCAAGCTCACCGACATCATGACGAACCACGCTCCGGAGCCGCTGCCGGCGGCGATGAAGGCGAAGATCGACGAACTGGTCGAGGAGTACGTGCGCGCAGGGGCGTGACCCCGGCACGGGCCGGCGGCGCGCGCGGCGCGCCGCCGGCCCGGTGAAACCGGCCGCCACGCCGGCCGGGAGGCAACCGACCGACCCAGCTTGAGGTCGTTGAGGAGGACGAAGTGTCAGAGTTGTACGAGCAGATGAAACAGTCCGTCATCGACGGCGAGGTCGAGCTCGCCGAGGAGCTCGCCCAGAAGGGCCTGGACGAGGGCCTCCCCGCGGTCGACATCCTCGACCTCGGCTACGTCAAGGGCATCGAGGAGGTCGGCGACCTCTTCGGCCGCGGTGAGTTCTTCCTCCCCGAGCTCGTCCAGGGGGCCGAGGCGATGAAGGCCGCGGTCGGCGTCCTGCAGCCCGCCCTCGACGCCGCCGGGGCGACGCGCTCCTCGGCCGGCATCGCCGTCGCCGGCACCGTCGCCGGCGACATCCACGAGATCGGCAAGACCATCGTCTGCAGCATGCTCAGTGCGGCCGGGTTCACGGTCACCGACGTGGGCTGCGACGTGCCGGTCGAGACCTTCATCGAGAAGTGCCGTGAGCTCAACCCCGACCTGCTGCTGCTCAGCGCCCTCTTGACGACGACGATGCCCAACCAGCAGAAGACGATCGAGGCCCTGAAGGCCGCCGGTCTCCGCGAGACCACCAAGGTGATGATCGGCGGCGCCCCGACGACCCGTGCCTGGGCCGACGAGATCGGCGCCGACGGCTACGCCGAGGACGCGATCGAGGCGGTCGCCGTGGCCAAGGGGCTGGTCGGGGCTTCGTGAGCCCGGCCCGCGAGCGGGAGCTTCCCGAGGGGGCGGC
>DATHSP010000166.1:0-4780 GCA_035464075.1 Thermoleophilia bacterium
GGGAGAAGCCGGGCGCCGGCGGAGCGAGGCATCGCACCACCTGCTCAGGCAGGGAGCGCACCTCTGCGAGGCCGCCGACGACGTGCTCGCCGTCCTCGGGCTCGAGCGCACGTACGGGGGGAGCGTGCGCGCGAAGGGCGCGGCGGGCGCGGAGTCTCAGGTGCAGGGTCGGGAGCAGTCGACCGCGGCGGGTGCCGGGGGAGGACCGTCCGCCGGGGGAGGGGCGCTCGGCGGGGCAGAGGCCCGAGGGAGCGCCACAGCCGCCGGCCCCGAGCTGGCCGCCGACGCGCGTGCCGTCCTCCGCGCGCTGCGCGATGCCCCCGGCACTGCCGAAGACCTGGCCGGGCGGGCCGGGCTCGAGGCGCGCATGGTCACCGCCGCCCTCAGCGCACTCGAGGTCGAAGGCCTCGCCGAGTGCGCCCCCGGCGGGGTCTATCGTGGCGTGCGCTGAGGGCACCTCGAGGGCGCCGCGGTACGTCCCGGCGGCCGTCGACACCGTGGACTCGACCCGCCGCGGCTGCTAGAACGAGCCCATGGCTGGTCGTCCCAAGACCGTCGTGCTGGTCGTGACGCTCGTCGCGGCCGCTGTCGTGGTCACCGCGGCGCTCACCATGTGGCGCTGGAGCACTCCCACGGCGGCGACCAGGGCCGAGTTGAGCGACGCCGTCGTGCGCTTCGAGCTCGCGAAGGCGCACACGCTGCCCCTCGAGCTGGTCGGCCGGGAGCTCACGACCGCCGACCGCGAGGCCCTCCAGCACGGCTTCGAGGAACGGCTCGCACGCGTCTGCACCGGCGAGGAGCTGGCACGCTGGCGGCGGTGGGACTACGTCGAGGCGCTGCTCTACGACGCGCAGGGCAGGGGCGGTCAGGCCGTCGACAGCAGCGGCAAGATCGTCTACTGGGAGTTCCTGCGGCGGGAGATCGGAGGGGCCGTCGTCGTGCGCGGGGGCGTCGCGCAGCACTATCGCATGGTGGGGTGGGACGCCGACCTGGGGCGCGCCGTGCCACGACCGGACTGGGTGCCGAACGCGGTCGTCTACGACTACACGCTCGAGCGCGTCGACGGGGTCTGGAAGGTCGTCGACACCGAGCACTGGCGGTTCTGGGACGCGGCGACCGGCGAGCTCTCGACCGGGCCCTGAGGCCGCGCCCCGGCAGGACTCACCGCGCCCTGCGCGAAGACAGTGGCGCCCGCCTCCTTCCGGCGGCGGGCGCCGGTCCGACTGAAGGGGAGTGCGCGTGGAGCACGGCGCCGCGGCGCGGGCAGCCGAGGCGCGGGAGGCCGAGGCACCGCCGGCCGACCCGCGGGACTACGTCGGCGCGTACCTGCGCTCCCTGGCCGCCCGGGGCATGACGGCCGCGACCCTGCGCTCGTACGCCTCGGATCTCGCGCAGCTCCTTGAGTGGCTGCACGACCGCCATGCCACGGTCGACCAGCTCGATCGCCGCATGGCCCGCGCCTACTCGTCGCACCTCGGCCGCCGTGGTTACGCGCCCTCGAGCCTGGCGCGCAAGCTCTCCTCGCTGCGCGGCTTCGCCCGCTACCTCACCGAGCACGACGTGCTCGCCGCCGACCCGACGCACCTGCTGCCCGGGCCGCGGCGGGGCCGGCGTCTGCCGCGCGTGCTGCGCCTCGACGAGGTCGAGGCGCTCCTGCGCGCGGCCGGCGGCGCCGACCCCGCCGCGCTGCGCGACCGGGTCGTCTTCGAGCTGCTCTATGGCTGCGGGCTGCGCAGCCAGGAACTCGTGTCACTCACCCTCGACGACATCCGCCCCGGCGAGGCGCAGCTCATCGTGCGCGGCAAGGGCGGCAAGATGCGCGTCGTGCCCATGGGCGAGGAGGCGGCCGCCGCGCTGCGCCGCTACCTCGAACGGGGGCGCGGGGCGCTCGCCGGCGGCCGTCGCGCCGCACGAAGCGCCGTCAGAAGCGCCGCCACAGGCGGCGCCCGTGGCGGCGCGCCCGCGACGGCCGCCGTCGGCCCGGCCCCGCGCAACCTGTTACTCTCCTGCAACGGGCGGGCGCTCCTGACTTCAGACATCCGCAGGCTGGTTGTAAAATACTGTGCGCTTGCGGGCCTCGAGCCGGCGTCGCCGCACATGCTGCGTCACGCGTACGCGACGCACATGCTCGAGCGGGGCGCCGACCTCCGGGTCATCCAGGAGCTCCTGGGTCACGCCTCGGTGGCGACGACCCAGGTCTACACGCACGTGAGCGGCGCGCACCTGCGGCGCGTCTACGATCTGCACCACCCGCGGGCGTAGCGGGCCGATGTGCAGCAGCGGAGAGGGGCGGGCGACCGGCGCTGAGGTATGAGCAGACTCGAAGAACACCAGGTGCGCGAGCTGTGGTCGCGCTACAAGCACCACGGCGACCAGGGCGCCCGTGACCGCCTGATCCTCGCCTACGCGCCCCTGGTCAAGTACGTCGCCGGCCGCATGAGCAACGGCCTGCCCGCCCACATCGAAGAGTCCGACCTCATCAGCTACGGTCTCCTCGGCCTCATCGGCGCCATCGAGCGCTTCGACCCGGCGCGCGAGATCAAGTTCGAGACCTACGCCGTCTCGCGCATCAAGGGCTCGATCATCGACGAGCTGCGCTCCCTCGACTGGGTGCCGCGCTCGGTGCGCAGCAAGGCGCGCGAGATCGAGAAGACCTGCGCCCTGCTCGAGAACCGTCTCCACCGCGCCCCGACCGACCAGGAGATCGCCGAGCACATCGGGGTGTCGGTCGACGAGTTCCAGCTCACCCTGTCGCAGATCGCCAACGCCTCGATCGTCGCCCTCGACGAGCTCTGGGCGATCTCGGGCTCCGACGGCGACCAGTCGGCGCTCATCGACACCATCGAGGACCCGAAGAGCAACGACCCGTCCCGCATGCTCGACCTCTCGGAGATGAAGTCGCGCCTCGCGGCGGCGATCGACGCCCTGCCCAAGCGCGAGAAGATCGTCATCGCCCTCTACTACTACGAGAACCTGACGCTGCGCGAGATCGGCGAGGTGCTCGGCGTCACCGAGTCGCGCGTCTCGCAGCTGCACACCAAGGCGATCCTGCGCCTCAAGGGGCGCCTGCGCGACGAGATCGAACCGGCCTCGATCGGCTGACGCCGTCGAGGCTGCCGGCCGGCAGCGGCCGGCGTCCCTCAGCCGCCGCCGTCGAGGCCTGCGGCCCGCCGGCCGCGTGCCTCAGTCGCTGCCGCCCTCCCCGAGCCGGCCCTCCTTGATCCCCTTGGCCGCCTGGCCGTGGAGCAGTGCGTCCATGTCGCCGGGCGACTCGATGATGTCGCGCTCGACGAGCTCCTGGACGACCCCCCAGGCGACCGCGGCGACGGGCAGGGCGACGAAAGCCCCCACGACACCCCCGAGGCTGGCGCCGGCGAGCAGGGCGACGAGCACGACGACGGGGTGCAGCCGCACGGCGCGGCCGAGGACGAAGGGCGCGAGGAGGTTGCTCTCGAGCTGCTGGACGGCGAGGTAGACGATGGCCACGACGAGCCCCGCGACCCAGCCCTCGCTGACCAGGGCGACGAGGACCGCGATCCCGCCGGCGACGATCGCCCCGACGACGGGGAAGAAGGGCGCGACGAAGGTCAGCGCCATGAGCGGCGCCACGAGGGGCACGCCGATGATGACGAGCGCGATGCCGATGATGGTCGCCTCGATGGCGCCGTTGATGGCCGACCCGGCGAGGTACCCGCTGAGCACGTGCCAGGCGCGCCGGCCGGCGGCGTCGGTCGCCTCCCGGTAGCGGCTCGGCAGCATGCGCACGCCCCAGGTCCACATGTGGTCGCCGCCGGAGAGGAAGAAGGCGCTGAGGACGAGAGTGACGACGGCGCCGGTCACGACGGCGATGGCCGTCGTCGCCCCTGTGGCGAGCAGGCCGATGTTGGCCTCGGCGAGGTCCACGAGGTGGTCGGCGACCTCGTCCACGGAGGCCGGCGAGAGGTTGAGCGGGCCCTCGACGAGCCAGTCCCGCACCTGGCGGATGCCGTCGACGACGGCCGTGTCGAGGCTGCCGAACTCGGTGACGAGGCGCGGCGCCACGAGGGCGATCACGCCGGCGAGCACGGCGAGGGCGGCGACGAAGACCAGCGCGGTCGCCGCCCTTCGCGGCAGGCCGGCGCGCTCGAGTCGTCGCCGCAGCGGGAGCAGGGGCACGGTGCCGAGGATCGCGAGGGTCACCGGCAGGATCACGATCTGCAGGCGCTGCAGGACGAGGCCGAGCACGACGACGGCGGCGACGATGATGAGGAAGCGCAGGCTGAAGAGGGCGGCGCGGCCGAGCCCGGGCTGGGACGCGTCGCCGGCCGCGCGGCTCGCCCCGCGCGGCGCCTCGTCTCTGCCGGTCTCGTCGGTCATGCGCTCGGCCCCCGTGAGCGGCGAGCGGGCTCCGGGGGTGCCGCCGCGCCCGCGGCCGTCACCGCTATCGAAGCACAGAGGGTCGGCACCGCGCCAGTCCCCGTGCCGCCGGCGCCGCTTGCCCGGGCTCGCGCCGGAGTCACTCGCGCCACCCGGCGAGGCTCGCCCCGCCCCTTCCACCGGTCGCTCGGGCTCTCAGCAGCGGCTGCTCCCGCGCCCCGCGCGCCGCGTGACTGACGCCGCCGTGAGCCTATGGTAGAATTCCGCGCCGTTGTCCACCACGACCCGGTGAGCCCACGGCTCGCGGCGGTGCCCGCCAGGGAATCCGCGAGACCCTCACCGGCACACAGCTGGGCGTGCCGCCAGGCCGCCCGACGAACCGATCAGAAGGAGGCAAGCCTTGCCTGCAGTCACCGAGAGCCGG
>DATHSP010000167.1:0-8858 GCA_035464075.1 Thermoleophilia bacterium
ACCTCGTGAAGACATATCCGAAGGGCGTGCGCGCCCTCGACGGGCTGAGCTTCGACGTGGAGCAGGGGACCGTGTTCGGGCTCGTGGGCCCGAACGGCGCCGGCAAGTCCACGACGGTGAAGATCCTGACGACGCTGTCGCGGCCCGACTCCGGCGAGGCCCGCGTGGCCGGCGTCGACGCGATACGCGAGGCGGCGAAGGTGCGGCGCCTGATCGGCGTCGTGGGGCAGAGGTCGGGGGTCGACCGCGACGACACCGGGCGCGAGAACCTCGTGCTGCAGGGGCGCGTCTACGGGATGAGCGGGCGCGACGCGCGTCGGCGGGCCGACGAGCTCCTCGAGCGCTTCGGCCTCGCCGACGCCGGCGGACGCATCGTCAAGACGTACTCGGGCGGCATGCAGCGCAAGCTCGACGTGGCGCTGGGGCTCGTCCACAAGCCGCACGTGCTCTTCCTGGACGAGCCCACGACGGGACTCGACCCCGAGGCGCGCGTGGACATGTGGGACGAGATCGCGCGCCTCACCGCCGAGGGCATCACCGTGCTGCTGACGACGCACTACCTCGACGAGGCGGACAGGCTGGCGCGTCGGCTGGCCATCGTCGACCGCGGCCGTGTCGTGGCAGAGGGCGAGCCCGAGGCGCTCAAGGGTGAGCTGCGCGGCGACTCCGTGTCGGTCGAGCTGCGTGAGCCGCCGCAGGACGGCGAGGTCGGCCGCGCTCTCGCGCGGGTCGACGGCGTGCGCGACGTGCTGCTCGAGGGCTGTCTCCTGCGCACGCGGGCGGACAGCGGCGCGGCCGCGGTCCCCGCCGTGCTCGCCGCCCTCGAGGCCGAGGGCGTCGCGGTCGCCTCGGTGACCGTCGCGCGCCCCTCGCTCGACGACGTGTACCTGCGCTACGCCGGCCGCGCCTTCGCCGAGGCCGACCGTGAGGAGGAACGACGATGACCACGGCACTCGGACACTCCTGGTTCATGACGATGCGGCACCTGCGGAACCTCTTCCGCCAGCCGGCCTGGATCGCCATCTCGCTGGCGCAGCCCATCGTCTGGCTGCTGCTCTACGGCGCCCTCTTCAAGCGCGTGGTCGAGATCCCGGGGTTCGGGGCCGACTCGTACCTCGACTTCCTGACGCCCGGCATCGTCGTCATGACCTGCCTCTTCTCGGCGGGGTGGAGCGGCATGGGCATCATCGAAGACCTGAACCGGGGCGTCGTGGACCGCTTCCTCGTGACGCCGGTCAGCCGCTCGTCGCTGATCGCCGGTCGCATCATCCAGCTCGCGCTGGTGGCCGTGATCCAGTCGGCGATCATCATCGTGCTCGGCCTCGTGATCGGCGCGAGCTTCCCCGGCGGGCCGGTCGGCATCGTGGTGCTCGTGACGGCCTCGGTGCTGCTGGGTGCGGGTTTCGGCTCGCTCTCGAACGCGATCGCCCTGCTCTCGCGGCGGGAGGAGACGATGATCGCCGCCTCCAACTTCATCCTGCTGCCGCTGACCTTCGTCTCGTCCGTGTTCATGGCGAAGGCGCTGATCCCGGAGTGGATGCAGGCGGTCGCGCGCTACAACCCGGTGGACTGGGCGGTGCAGGCCGGGCGCGGCGCGCTGAGCGCGGACCCGGACTGGACCGCGGTGCTGTGGCGGCTCGCGCTGCTCGCCGCCTTCACCGCCGTCTCCGGCGCCTTGGCGACGCGCGCCTTCAGGGTGTACCGGCGGTCGGTGTGACGGCAGCGCTCAGTGTGCGGGCAGGTATCCCGGCACGCTGAGCGCGGGTGACCGGCGAGCCGGGGCGGGGCCGCGACGCGGCCCCGCCCCTTCACTTGCTACGTCATCTCGGCCCGCCATCTGTCTCCCTTGCCGTGTCCGCGCCGGCAGTTCGACACTGCTCTCGAGAGGAGCGGGTATGGTTGTCACTTGACAACCACCGCGTGTCCGGCGACACTCCCGAGGAGAGGACCGCGTGTCGAGGCGTCGACATCCCGACCGGCACGTCGAGAACGCACTCAGGTATGCGGAGCAGCAGGGATGGCGCATCGAAGTGCTCAGCTCCAGGGCCCACGGCTGGGGCAAGATGTACTGCCCGCACAACGACCCAGACTGTCGCTGCGGCGAGTACTGCATCACGGTCGTCTGGGGCACCCCGCGCCGCCCGGAGGACCACGCCCGACACCTCAGACGCGTGGTGGACGGTTGCGTGCGACGGGCGTCGGCGAGTCGCGATGATCGGGAGGACTGAGTCGTGATCCCCTATGAGTTCGAGCTCGTGTTCTCGGTGCCGCCGGCGATCGACGCGGATGCGCTCGCCGAGCGTCTCGCCGAGGCGGGCTGCGACGATGCGACCCTCGGCGTCGGTCTGCGCGGGCGGGTCGCGCTGCTCTTCGCCCGCGAGGCGGGCTCGGCGGCGCAGGCGGTGCTCGGCGCCATCCGCGCCGTGCGTCGGGCCGTTCCCGAGGCGAGGCTCCTCGAGGCGTCGCCCGACCTCGTCGGCCTGACCGACGTCGCCGAGATGCTCGGTGTCTCACGGCAGAACGTGCGGAAGCTGCTGCTGGCGTCGGCGCCCGAGCCGCCTGCGCCCGTGCATGGGGGCAGGCCGACCATCTGGCGGTTGGCGAAGGTATTGCGCTGGCTGCGCGAGGAGAAGGCCTACAGGGTCCCGGACGAACTGCTGGAGGTTGCGGACACGACGATGCAGGTCAACCTCGCCGTGGGCGCGGCCGACACCGAGCGTGCGGCACAGCGCGAGATCCGCGCGCTGCTCGCCTGAGGGACGTCACGCCCGGGCGCCGGAGCGACACGAGACACGGGCGGAGCGAGAGAGCAAAAGACCGGCGCCGGACAGCGGCAGATCGCCGGGGCGGGGCCGCGACGCGGCCCCGCCCCTGACGCCTCACTTCAGACCTTGGCCACGGCCGCCTGACGCTGCCGGCCACGACCGCCTGATGCGCTCGTCGTCAGGCCCGGCCGTTCAGAGCGCGGCCACCCGGCTGATGTTGACCCGGTGCCGCGGCCCAGGCGGCACGATCTGCGAGGGCAGCGAGAGCGCGAGCTCGTAGGCCCGCTGCGCGCGCTCCGCCGAGTACGTCGTCAGGTAGTCCTGCCGCTCAGCGCCCTCGAGGCCCAGTGCGGTCGCCTCGACCGCGGCCTGTTCGGCCTCGACCTCGGCCTCGAAGGTGCCGAACACGCCGTGCACCAGCGGGATGTAGTGCGCGTAGTAGCTCTCGCCGGCGATCGTGCCCCTGCGGTCGAGCCTCAGGGCGACCTTGCAGAAGGCCCGCGCCGCCGTCCTGTCCGCCCACTTCTCGGGCACCGACGTGATCCCGGCATAGAACGGTGTGTACGCGCTCGCGCACGGTCGCCCGGGGGCGACCCACAGCACGCCGCCGACCTCCGCCGGCAGCCAGTCGCGCAGCTGCCAGACGGCGCTGTAGTCGGTGGTGCGGTCGCAGATCGGGCGGTTCGTCTGCTTGTGCGGGCTCATCAGCGTGTAGTCCTCCGTCTGGTCGAGCTCGGTGCCCTCGTAGTGGTAGCGGCTGATCGCCATGATGTCCTGACGGGTCACGGGCTCGTCGGGGACGACCCAGACGGGCCGCGTCTCGTAGGGCATCTCGGGCACGAGGCCGAGCGACGGCGCTACGCTGTTGAACGCGCCCCAGATACGGTTGGTGTTGTAGTAGGTCAGGAGCCTCTCGCGGTCGCTGTACGCCCAGGCGACGTCGAAGGGGCCCTCGGCGGGGTCGTAGCGCCCGATGCTCTGGGCGAACTCCTCGAGGTCGGGCGAGCCGCGGAAGTTGTCGGGGTCGCTCAGGTCGATCTGCCGCACGACGATGGTGTTCGGGTGCGCGAGGATAGCGTCGTCGGGCACGCGCTGCGCCACCCAGTGGTGGCCGCCGAGCAGCTCGAAGCACCAGGCCCCGTTGGTGTCGGCGAAGCCGAGACTGCCGGCGCAGCCCGAGTTGAAGCCCCGGGTCTCGGCGATCTCGGCGATCAGGTCGAGGGCCTCGTCGCAGGTGGCGCACTTCTGCAGGAGGAGGTCCCAGAACTCGCCGGTGATGCCCTGGGCCTCGTACGGGTCGGCGGCGAGCACGGCCGGGTCGAGCCCGGTGGCCGTGCCGTAGTTGACGGCGAACTGGTGCTCGTTGATGCCGCCCTCTTCGATGTCGCCGATGCAGAGGATCTTGACGAAGCCGTAGGTCGTCTCGGTCGCCGGCACGACCTCGAAGTAGGGCGCGTTGTAGGGCGACCAGTCGTTGTTGTAGGTCATCATCACGGAGCCGTCGGCGGTCGCGCCCTTGCCGGCGAGCACGAAGTTGCACTGCTGGCGGGCGGCCGTCGCGGCGGCAACGTCGGCGGCCGTTGCGTCGGATCCATCGGCGGCGGCTGCACCAGCCGCATCCGGCGGCCCCTGCGCGGCCGGCCGGGCCGTGGCGCCGACGGCGACCGCGGCCAGCGCGGCCACGGCGAGCAGCACGCAGAGCAAGGCGACGCCTCTCAGGCGTGTCTTCATGGACTTACCCCCTCGGTCTCGTCCCCCTCGGAATCGCAGGCCCCCCAGCCTGCGTATGTCTTCAACGCAGGACGGAGACCATCGATAACCTGAGGAGGGCGGGGCTCAGGCCGGCGCGGCGCGGCCGGGCCACGGCGACGGCGGCCGTACGACCGTCGGGCGGCGAAGTCCGCGGCCGCGCCGCCGGCCCGTGCGCACGGCGTGGGCTCACACGGCCGCGTCTCGATGAAGCCTTGCGACCGGCGGCCTGCTCGAGCGTCGCGAGACGCCGGCGCCGGCGTCAGGCGAAGCGCGGCTCGCGCGGCCCCGAGACGATCAGTCGCGAGGGGTGCTCGCCGCCGAGGTGCAGCGTCTGCTCGGCGACCCTCCACGCGGTGCTCGTCGCCCAGGGCTCGTACACGTTGAGGTTGCGGTCGTAGCGGTCGAACTCGCTGGAGGAGATCTCGAGCCGCAGCCGGTGCCCGGCCTTGACGATGTAGCTCGTGTGCCAGAGGTCGATCGCGTACTCGACGACCTGCCCCGGCTCGACGGGCTCGTCGCGCCCCTCCTCGCGGTAGCGCGCCCGCACGATGCCCTGCTGGACGAGGTGGACGTAGCCCCCGGGGTGCACGTCGTCGAGGGTGGCGACGAAGTCGGTGTCCTCGGCCGACGTGGCGGCGAAGAGCGCGACGCGCAACGGCCCGGTGATCTCGAAGTCGGCGGCCAGGGGCGGCGAGTCGAAGACGAGCACGTCGGCGCGGCGGCCGATCTCGGCCCGGTCGCGCATGTACTGGGCCGGCGCCCACCCCTCGGTGCCGACCCACGGGGCGACGGGGTCGGCCGGGTCGTAGGTGAAGCGGCGCTCGGCCGGGTCGGTGACCGGCTCGGGCGAGAGGGCGTCGGCCTCGAGGTGGAGCTCGAACTCGCGTGGGCCGGCCGGCGGCCACTCGCCGGCGGTGCGCCACTCGTCGCTGCCCATGGTGAAGTAGGTGACGGGCGCCGACGGGAACTCCGTCTCGGCGCCCCTCAGGTGCTTGTCGAAGAAGCGCACGTTGCGGTCGTAGAAGGTGCCGACGTTGGCGACCTTCGTCTGCCCGATGCGTCCGGTGCGCTCGGGGCTGGTCAAGTGGTCGAGGGGCGGGAGCACGAGGTACTGGTCCTCCCGCCGCTTCCGCATCTCCCGCCACAGCTTGATCGTCTGGTCGAGGAACTGGTCGTACCAGCCCGACCACTGCAGCACCGGGATCTCGACCTCCTTCACCCTCTCCGTGAGGTCGAACAGCTCCCAGTAGTCGTCCTTGGGGAAGTGCTCCATGAGCAGCTTCCACGGCCGGCTCCCCAGCTTGCAGGCGTCGTCGAGCGTTTGCAGCGGCAGCTTGTAGGGGTCGACGCGGTAGTAGTTGCAGAAGCGCCTGCCGTTGATCCACATCGCCCAGATACCGAAGGGGTTGAAGCAGAGGGCTCCGCTGCGGAAGGCCGCCGTGTACATGTCGACGGCGGTCTCGCCGGGCGCCGCGGCGCGCAGCGCCGGGTGGCCGCCGACGGCCATGGCCCAGGTCGTGTAGCCGAAGTAGGACTCGCCGGCGGCCCCGATGCGGCCGTCGCACCAGGGTTGCTGCGCCACCCACTCGAGGGTGTCGTAGCCGTCGTCGACCTCGTGGATGAAGGGGTCGTAGTCGCCCTCCGAGGCCCAGCGCCCGCGCACGTCCTGGACGACGAAGGCGTAGCCGCGCCGGGCGAAGTAGGGGCCCAGCGTCGGCATGGCGAGGAAGGCGCCGCGCTTGCCGTACGGCTGCCGCTCGACGATGGCCGGCAGGCCGGTCTCGGTGGGTTGCGGGCCGCCGTCCACGGGGTCGTACGGCAGGTAGACGTCGGTCGCGAGACGCACGCCGTCGCGCATCGGCACCATCGCCTCGAGCCGGTGGACGCGGCTGTAGCGCGGCGCGATGTCGCCGGGCGCCGTGTACCGGGGAAGGACGACCCGCGCGAGGGCCTCGTCGTAGGCCTGCTTGCCCCACCAGCGAACGTCGCGACGTGACAGCATGGTGCATCCCCCCGATGTCGACCCTCGTGTGCCGGCGCGCCGCCTTTGGGAGTGGGCGCCGGCCCCGCCGGGCCCGGCGCGTCACCCTGCGCATGCGCGCCGGCCCCGTTCGGCCCGGCGCGCCGGGCCGCCCGTTCTTCGCGCACGCTAGCACACCGGTGCGGCTCCGGGAACGGGGTGCGGCGGGTCAGACCGGCCGCATCTCCTCGCCGGCGTGCGGCCCCGGCGTCATGTCCCACACCGAGTCGACGGCGATGCGCACGACGTACTTGACCGGCGGGCACGGCAGGGGCTCGGCCTGCGCGCAGAGCTGCTCGTGGACCCGGTCGAAGACCTCGCCGTGGTCGATCAGCTCGGCGTGGCCCTTGACCTGCATCGCGACCTTCCGATCGCAGTCGTCGATGCCGACCGCGACGCGCGCGTCGTGCTCGAGGTTCTCGCGCGTCTTGTGGCTGAACATGTCGGCGAAGTAGAGGTGCTCGTCGTCGAGGAGGGCGCCGCTGCCCTTGATCGAGACGTTGGGCGTGCCGTCCGGGCCGACCGTCGCGACCCACATGTCGTGCCCGCCGGCGAGGAGGTCGTGGAGCTGCTGCGGGATCCTGGTCATGACGCCCTCCCTGTGCGAGTTACCTGCACGTGAAGCCTACTCGCGGTCAACGGCCGGCCGGGCGCTGCGGGTCGGCGGTGCGCGGCGCGCCGAGCCGAACCGCGAACGGCGGACCGACGCGGGATGCCCTGCGTCTAACGTTTTTGGCCCACGGCGGAGCGGGCAGGGATCAGGACAACGCACCCACTCGAGACGATCACGGACGGCGGCCTCGGCTGCCGTTCGGCGTACTCGGCCGGGGTCGGCGGCGCTGTGCCGTCGCGTGTGGCGCTGTGCCGTCGCGTGCGGCGCGGCAGCCGGTCGACGGCAGCGATCTCGGCGAGGTGCGGGTGAGCGAGAGCGAGCACAGGAGGGTGATGATCGTGAGGTCTGCGCCAGACAAGCGAAGACGACCGGCGGCGGCGAACCTGCTGGCTGCCTTCTGTGCGGTGCAGGGGGTCAGCGGCGTCGCCGGCGGGCTGGGACTGATGCTCGACCCGAGCGGTGAGTCGCTGAGCTTCAGCCAAAGCTACCTCGAAGGGACGCCGTTCGGCTCGTTCCTGGTGCCGGGTCTCGTCCTGTTCGTGGTGTTGGGCCTGCTGCCGTTCGTCGTCTTCTACGGTCTCGTGAGGGACCGTCCCTGGTCCTGGCTCCTCAGCGTGGCGCTCGGGATCGGGCTGACGATCTGGCTGGCGACGGAGATCGTGCTGGTCGGCGGTCCTCTGTACAGCGACGCGCCCGTCATCTCGTTGTTCCTCTGGGGTTTCTACGGCGTCGTGGCGGCGGCGATCCTGATCCTGTCGCAGGTGCCGTCGGTCCGCGTGCACTACCGGGCGGCGCGCGCCGATGAGGCCGGTGACTCCTTCGCGCCGGTGCCTGAGGGCCGGCGTCCTCTCTCCGAGTAGAGCCGGGCCGCCCGTCACGCCGCCGACCCGCCGGTGCGTCGCGCGCGTGGCCACGCCGTCTCCACCGCCTACACCACAGGGAGGTCCGCCATGCTGAGGTATCTGTTCGGCACCTTCATCCTGCTTCACGGGTGGGTCCACATCTGGTACATCGTGCTCGCCCGGCGCTGGGTCGAGTACCGCCCGGAAATGGGCTGGGACGGGCAGTCCTGGCTGCTGTCGGGGGCGCTCGGTGACGCCGCGCTGCGCGGGCTGGCCACGGTGGTCTACGCGCTGGCCGCTCTCGCGTTCACGGTGGCGGCGATCGGCGTGTTCACGGCCGCCGGCTGGTGGCGCACGCTGGTGCTGACGGCGGCCGCGCTCTCGACGCTGGCGATCCTGGTCTTCTGGGACGGCGGCTCCTCGAGCATCGTCCAGAAGGGACTCGTCGGCGTGTTGATCAACCTCGGCCTGATCGTCGGCGTACTGCTGAGCCGCTGAGGATCGGAGCGTCAGGGGCTCCCGCGCCACGTCGCCCTGTACTCGACCCCGTCGGGCACGTCGAGGCCGGGGTCGTCGACGACCCAGCGGCCGTCGAGCCCGGCCTCGCGGGCGACGAGCTCGAAGTGGCACAGGGCGATGCCCATGTCGACGCGCTGCAGGTCGGCGATGCGCAGCGCCTTGAAGGCGAGGCTGCCCTTGCCGTAGCCCCTGGTGCGGCGCAGGAGGAAGTGCCAGTCGCGGCCGCCACCCGCGTCGCCGACCGCTCCGCCGCGCACGATCCGCCACGGCTGCTTGTTGGTCGCCGAAGGGCCCATGCGCACGGCCTCGAGGGCGCGGGCGTAGCCGCCCGCGCCGCTCGCGTCTGC
>DATHSP010000168.1:0-1521 GCA_035464075.1 Thermoleophilia bacterium
CAGGCGCCGGCGAGACGGAGGGCGCCGGCGAGGCGCCGCCCTCGGCGGCGCCGGCCTCGGCTACCTCCTCCGGTCGCTGCACGTACATCGCGACGATCACGCGCGCGTAGTAGTACATGCTCAGGGCGCTGGTCAGGACGAGCACGATGACCAGCGCCCACAGCGCCTCGCCGGCGCCGGCGCGCACCAGGTAGAACTTGCCGATGAAGCCGGCCGTGAGCGGCAGGCCGGCGAGCGAGAAGAGCGCCAGCGCCATGCCGCCGGCGAGCCAGGGTCGCCGCACGGCGAGGCCGCGGTAGTCGGCGATCTCCTCCGCGTCCCTCTCCGCGCCCGACAGCACGGTCACGATGCCGAGGGCGATCAGGTTCGCGGCCACGTACACGACGACGTAGAAGCTCGCCGCCGTGACCGCGAGCGCGCCCGAGGCGAGGAAGGCGACGAGCACGTAGCCGAGGTGGGCGATCGACGAGTAGGCGAGCAGGCGCTTGACGTTGGTCTGCATGAGGGCGAGCAGGTTGCCGGCGATCATCGACGCCCCGGCGAGCAGGGCGAAGGCCCAGAAGAGCGCCGGCTCGCCGCCCAGGTCGACGCCGCGGAAGTAGCGCACGAGGAGGGCGACCGTGGCCCCCTTCGACACGGTCGCCACGAAGGCGGTGACCGGCGCCGGCGCGCCCTGGTAGATGTCCGGCGTCCACATGTGGAAGGGCACGAGCGCGAGCTTGAAGCCGACGCTGACGAGGATCAGGGCGAGGCCGGTCAGCACGAGGAGCCTGTCGGGGGTCACGGCCTGGCCGGCCACCTCGACCGTCCCCTCGTTGAGGACCGCGGTGAGCCCGGGCACGGTCATCGTCCCCGCGGCGGCGTAGAAGAGCGCCATCCCGAAGAGCAGGAAGGCGGAGGTCACGCCGCCGAGGATCAGGTACTTCACGCTGGCCTCGATGCAGCCCAGGCGCACCCGCGGGTAGGCGATCAGCGTGTAGAGCGACACGCTGAGGATCTCGAGCCCGAGGAAGAACGAGGCGAAGTGCGTGCTCGCCGTCATCGTCGCCGCCCCGAGGAGGGCGATGAAGAGTAAGAGGTAGAACTCGGGCGGCTCCGCCTCTCCCCCGTGCAGGTACCCGTAGGCGAGCAGGGCGACGGCGCCGGTGGCGAGCGCGAGCAGCCCGATGAAGAAGAGCGCGTAGGCGTCGACGCGCAGGAGGGCGGTGACCTGGGGCTGGTCGGCGGTCGCGGCGACGGGGAGCGTCGCCAGCGTCGCCGCCAGCCCGACCAGCGTCAGGGCCAGCACGGTGCGATGCCGGCGCACGAAGGCGATCGTCACCATCAGCGCCACGGCGACTGCGGCGATCGCCAGCAGCGGCAGGAGCGCGACGAGGTCGGGCAGGGTCAGCACGGGGTCACCTCGCGCCCTCGCCGGGGGTCGCTGCGGCAAGGCCGGTTGCGGCCGCAGAGCCTGGGGTCGCGCCCGGCGGCGACATCGAGGCCGCCGCCTCTTCCGCGGACGTCGACGGGGCGGCGGGG
>DATHSP010000169.1:0-3516 GCA_035464075.1 Thermoleophilia bacterium
GAGTACTCCTCGGCGAGACCGGTGGCGGGATCGCCGGCGGCGTGGGCGCGCACCTTCCAGGTTCGGTGCGGGCGCAGGCGCACGTACCACCAGCCGCTCTCGTTGGTCTCGAGCGTGGTCACGGTCACCCAGTCGCCCCCCTTGACCTGCCGCTCGATGACGACCTCGGCGCCCGGCACGCGCCGCCCGTTGAGCGAGAGCGTGCCGGCGAGGAAGTACGAGGCCGGGCGCGGCACGACCCTGTCGAGGCGCAGGTTCTCGGGGTAGGTCAGGGTCACCTTGAAGCCGAGCGTGGTCTCGCCGACCCTCACGCCGCCGCCGGGGCCCTGCAGCGGGTCGGCGTAGGCGAGGAAGAGGCTGGGGACGTAGTGGAGCAGCCTCATCGGGGTCACCAGGCCACTGCGCGCGACCGTGAACGAGTCGCTCAACCCGTAGCCCCCGTCCGGCAGCGGCGCCGGCAGGTGGTTCTCGACCTCGCCGTAGTGCCGCGCGACCTCGTCCCAGCGGTAGCCCGCGTAGAGATACTGCTCGACGTCGGCCGGCATGGGCGCCGCGACCGGGTCGTAGGTGACCTGCCAGCGGTCGTTGACGATCTCGGCCGGCCACTCGAGGCGGCACTCGCCCTCGCCGAGCGAGGTCGGCCTGAAGTCATAGGGCTCGCCGTAGACGGGCCCGCTGATGCTGGCGTGCTCGCCGGGGTCTTCGGGATACCGGAACTCCTCGAGGCGGTAGTTCCAGTCGTACGACGGCGATGACCCCACCTCGAGGTCGATCCGCGGGTAGTAGCCCCAGAGCTGGTAGTCGGCGGCCTCGTTGAAGGCGACGACGACGAGGTAGTAGGTATCGCCGGCCATGTCCCGCCGGCCCTCCCCGTCGAGAGTGACGGTCTGGTCGCGGACCTCGGTGACGGCGTAGTCCACGACCTCCCTGCCGGGAGCCAGCGCCATCGTGCCCATCTCCTGGCGCAGCACGGCGCCCTCGTCGTCGAGCAGGTAGAGGTCGAGGTCGGCCCGGGCCGGCTGGAACGTGAGTTCGGCGTGGATCGTGCCTTCGTGGTCGACGCCGTGCGGGAGGGCGATGATGTGGACCTGCGTCGTGTCCCAGATGGTGCGCTGGGTGGTGCCGTGAGCGATCTGCCGGACGGTCCAGGTGGCCGCCGTCACCGACCCGGAGAAGAAGAGCGTCGCGAGCGTGCAGAGCACCACCGCGACGAGCCACGGTCTCGCTGTCCTGCGCATGGTATCCCCCTGCCGACCGCCGGGCGGACGAGCCGCCATGCGGTCGCTACCACCTCTGTCCGCGACGCGCGCGGCGCGGGCGCCAGCGAACAGCCCTTGGATTAGCTAGTGTACACCCGACACGGCCGAAGGAGAACGTTCGTTGCGTCGCAAACGGCGCAACGCCGCGAGGACGCCAGTGACTGCTTCGGAGACGTACCCATCGAGCATCTGACCGGCACGCTGGGCGAGAGCTCCCCGGCGGAGCCGGCCGGCGGCGGGCGCCGGGCGAGCCGCCGCCTCGTGCTCGTCGCCGTGGTCGCCGTCCTCCTGGTCTCGGCGGGGCTTCGCGTCTACAACCTCGGCTCGCCGCCCGAGCACATGTTCGACGAGGTCTACTACGCCAAGGACGCGCGGGCGATCATCGACGGCCGCATGGAGGGCGAGCCCGGCGCGTCCTGGGAGCCGGGCGACGTCGTCTCGTGGCCGCACCCCGACGCCGGCAAGATGGCGATCGCCCTGGGGATCCTCGTGGCCGGCGACGACCCTGTCGGCTGGCGCCTCCCCGCCGTCGTCGCCGGCCTCGTCCTGCTCGCCACCGTCTACCCTCTCGCCCGCAGGCTCGGCCTCACCCCGGGGTGGGCCTTCGTCGCCCTGCTCCTGGCGAGCGCCGACCTGCTCGGCATCGCCCAGTCGCGCATCGCCACCCTCGACATCTTCGTCGCCACCTGGACGGCCCTGTGCGTACTCTTCGCGCTCAAGTACGTGCAGCGCGGCGGCGCCGCTCGCTGGCTCGTGCTCGCCGGACTCTGTGGCGGCCTCGCCGTGGCGACGAAGTGGTCCGGAGCGCTCGCCCTGGTGGCCGCCCTCGTCGTCATCCTGCTCGCGCGACAGGTCCGCGGCCTGACGCCCGAGCGTGGCCGGGTCGGGGGTGGACGCCGCGCCGGTGCCGGGGAGAGCGAGGGGCCTTCCGGCGGCGCCGAAGGGGCCGGCGCACCTCCCGGCGAGCCGGCCGGCCACCGGCGCGCGGCCGACGGCGTCGCCGTCGACGAGCCCCAGCACGGCCCCCCGCATGGGCCGCAGGCCGCCGCGCCGTCGCAGGCTCCCGGACCGCCGGCAAGCGGCCGTACGGCGAGCCGCGGGCGTACCGTCGCCTGGCTCGCCCTCTGTCTCGTCGCCCTGCCGCTCGCCGTCTACCTCGCGAGCTACACGGCGTACTTCGCTCACGGCCACACGGTGGCCGACTTCCGCGAGCTGCACAGCCAGATGCTGCACTTCAACTTCACCCTGTCGGCGGAGCACTCCTACGCCTCGAGCGCGCCGACCTGGATCGTCGACTACCGCCCCGTCTGGTACTCGTTCCGCGAGATCGCCGCCCGCTTCTACGGCGTGGTCGCGATCGGCAACCCCCTTCTCTGGTGGACGAGCGTCCTCTGTCTGTTCGCGGCGGCGGTCCTCGCCCTGCGGCGCCGCAGCGCGACACCGGCCCTGGCGGCCTTGCTCGTGGTCGTCCTCTACCTGCCGTGGTTCGCGACCACGCGCACGTCGTTCCTCTACTACATGACGCCCGTCGCGCCGTTCCTGGCCATCCTGGTCGCGTCGGTCGCCGCCGAGCTCGTCGACGGCCCGCGCCGGCGCTACCGTCGCACCGCGGGCCTACTCGAGGCCATTCCGGCAGTCGCGACCCCTCCGGAGACGGGGGGAAGCGCCGGGGGCGAGACGGGCGCGGGCGCCGTCGGGCACCGCCGCACACTGGCCGGCGGCGGCGACGTCGATCCGGCCGCCGCGCCTCCGCTCGCGGCCCGCATCGCCGCCGTCGTCGCCGCGGCGCTCGTGGCGGCTCTCCTCTGGTATCCGCTGGGCCGGCTCGCCGCGCTGCTCTTCTGGGAGCTGCCGGGCCGCGTCGCCGACGGGCTGGCGTGGGTCGCCGCGGGCGTCGGCGTGGCCCTCGCCGTCACCGCGGCCCTTATCGCCCTGAACTCGCGCCGCCTGCGGCCCTGGGTCGTCCTGCTCCTTCTCGGCGCGATCGTCGGCATCGCCGTACCGTTCCTGCCCATCGTGCTGGACGTGGCCATCTCGAAGGAGGACTTCTACCGCCTGATGTGGTTCCCGAGCTGGATCTGAGAGCGGCGACGGCCGGCGGCGCGGCGAGGGCGGCGAGGGCGGTTGCGGGCACGACGACGGGGGCGGCCGGGCGCACAGGCCCCCCGCCCCCCACCCGCACGCCCGGAGGGGGCCGCCGCCAGCGAAGACCCCCCCCCAGTAAGCCAAATGGGCGGGGAGGCGGGTGGAGGGCGGG
>DATHSP010000170.1:0-4399 GCA_035464075.1 Thermoleophilia bacterium
GCGGCAGGACGCGCACGAGCGCGGCGACGGCGACGGCGACGACGCCCCCGCCGGCGCCGAGCGCGGCCAGCGCCTGCTGGCGCTGGCCGACGACGTGCGGCGCCGGCGCCACGTCGGCGCCGTAGAGCACGCCGCGCGCCGGCAGCACCGGGACCTCGCGCTCGAGGTAGACGGCGAGCTCCGCGGCGAGCGCCGCCGCGGCCTCGGCGTCGGGCGCGACCACTAGCCGTCCGCCACCCTCGGCGGCGATGAGGCCGGCAAGCACGTAGGGCGCGAAGAAGGTCGGCGCGTAGACGGCCGCGCCGCGGCGCAGCCGCGGCGCGGCCGTCGTGAGACTCTCGCTCTGCAGAAGGTCCTGAAGCAGCATCGTGGCACGCGGACAGCCCCGCCACCGGAGGGCGACGGGGTCGCCCGCCCATTGTACCGGCAGGCGGACCGCGATGCGGCCGCGAATACTCACGACAGCCGGCGCCCCGGCCGATACCTCGCGGCAGAGGTCCTGATGATCAGGCGACACCAGCCCGAATCGCACCGCCCGCGGACGACACCGCCACGCCGCTTCGTGACGGCCGTCCTCGTCCTCTTCGTGCTGCTCACGCTGCTCGCGATCGCCCTGCCGGCGACCGCGGGCGCGAGCACCATCGGCCGGCGCATCACGGCGATCCTGCGCGACAACGGAGTCGCGACCGCGCGCACCTCGGTGTCGGTCTACGACCGCACGGCCGGCACCTCCCTCTACGCCTGGAACAGCGCGACGCTCCTCGCGCCGGCCTCCAACATGAAGCTCGTGACGAGCTCGGCGGCGCTGGTCACCTGGCCGGCCGACCACCGCTTCCCCACCTCGCTCTTCTTCACCCTGCCCCTCAAGCCGGGGCAGCGCACGGTCTACGGCGACGTCTACCTGAAGGGCTACGGCGACCCGGCGTTCTCGACCCTGACCTACCAGCGCGAGGCGTACGGCATCAAGACCGGCTCGATCCAGGAGTTCGTCGCCTACCTCAAGGGCCTCGGGATCAGGAAGATCCAAGGCCGCATCTACGGCGACGCCAGCTGGTTCGACGCGCAGCGGGTGGTCTCGAGCTGGAGCCCGCACCTCTGGGTCGAGTGCGGGCCCCTGTCGGCCCTGTCACTCAACGAGAACTGGTACGCCGGCGAGCGCGTGGACGACCCGCCGCTCTACGTCGCCCGGCGATTCCGGACGCTGCTCGAGCGCGCCGGGATCGACGTCGTCGGCGCGGCCCGCGCCGGCAAGGTGCCCGCGGGTGCGCGCTGCATGCACACCGTGTACTCGGCGCCGCTCGCCACGCTGCTCAAGGTCCTCAACAAGGACAGCGACAACTTCTTCGCCGAGATGCTGCTCAAGGGAATCGGCCGCGATGTCTACGGCGTGGGCTCGACGGCGGCCGGCCTGCGCGTGGCGCGGGAGACCCTCGCCGCCCTCGGCGTGCCGAGCGACGCCTACCGCCTCTACGACGGCTCGGGGCTCTCCTACCTGGACCGGCTGAGCGCGAAGGGGGTCGTGCGCCTGCTGCGGGCGATGCGCCTGCGGGACGACTGGGCCACCTTCAGGGCCTCGCTGGCGATCGCCGGCGTCGACGGGACGCTGGCCACGCGTATGCGAGGCACGGCGGCGGCGGGCAACTTCCGCGGCAAGTCGGGGACGCTGCGCATCTCGTGCTGCCTCTCGGGCACCGTGCAGAGCGCCGACGGCCACCAGGTGTTCGTCGCGATGCTCATGAACGGCGACCCGGTCGACGTCTACCGCGCCCGCCGGGCCCAGGACCAGATCGCCGTCGCGCTCGCCAGGGCCGATCTCTGAGCCCGAGGCCGGGCGGGCGCTGCGCCCCCGGCCCCAGACGAACGCGGCGCGACTGACGCCCACAGAGCGCGGCGTCAGACAGGCGGGGCGGCCTCAGCCGGCCGGGGGCTCGTTGAGCCGGTTCGCGGCCTCCTCGAGCCCGACTTCGACCCACAGCTCCACCGCGTCGGCGGCACGCTCGACGAGCGCCTCGACCTCGGCGCGCGGCTCGGCGAACGGGCTCAGGACGTAGTCGGCGACGACATCGGGGTCGGTGCTCGGCGGGCGATCGACGCCGACGCGCAGGCGGTGGTACTCGGGGCCGATCAGCCCGCTGATGCTCTTGAGGCCGTTGTGCCCGCCGCTGCCGCCGCCGGCGGCGAGCCGCAGGCGACCGAACGGCAGGTCGATGTGGTCGTGCACGACGAGCAGCCGGTCGGGGGTGAGCTTCGTCGCGCGCAACGCCGCCGCCACGCTGCGGCCCGACAGGTTCATGAACGTGGTCGGCTCCAGCAACAGCACGGCGGAGCCGGCGACGCGGCCCTCGGCGGCACGGCCGTCGTACGCGCGCTTCGCGCGCGGGTAGCCGTGCCGCCGCGCCAGCCGCTCGACGACGGCGTAGCCGACGTTGTGCGGGGTGCCCTCGTACTGGCGGCCGGGGTTGCCGAGGCCGACGACGAGCGCCTCCACCGCCACCGGCTGTGAGCGAAGGCCCACCGCCCGTCAGGCCGCGGCCTACTCCTCGGACTCTTCCTTCGAGCCCTTGCCGATGACCTCGGGCTCGGCCGCCTCTTCGGCCTCGAGCACGGCCGCGGCCTCCTCTTCCTCCCCGGCGACCGGCTCGGCGACCTTGCGCGGCATGAGCACGCTGCAGAGCACCTGCTCCGGGTCGTCGAGGAGCTCGAAGCCCTCGGGTATCGCCAGGTCCTTCAGGTAGAGCGCGTCGCCGATCTCGAGCGCCGTGATGTCGACCGGCAGGTGCTCGGGGATGTCGGTGACCTTGCCCTTGACCGTGACCTCGCGCGTCGCCTCGTCGAGCATGCCGCCGGCCTTCTCGCCCGCCGACGGGCCCTCGTAGCGCACCGCCACCTTGGCCTCGATGATCTCGTCGAGACGGATCTCCTGGAGGTCGACGTGTGTGACGATGTGGCGTACCGGGTCGAGCTCGAGGTCCTTGATGATGGCGCGGTGGGTGCGCTTCTGGCCCTCGAGGGCCACCTCGAGGACGGCGTGGCGCCCGGCCTCGGTCGACATCGCCTCGCGCAGGTGGGCCGGCTCGACGGCGAACATCACGGCCGCCTTGCCGTGGCCGTAGAGCACGCCGGGGATCAGTCCCTGCTTGCGAAGGCGGTTGGCGGCCCGCGAGCCGGTCTCGTGACGCGGGTGCGCGGGCAGTCTGACGTTGTCCATGGGTTCTCCTGCTAGAAGAGCTGGTTCTCGCCGGCGAACAGCTCGCTCACCGACTCGTCCTCGAAGACGTTCTTGATCGTGTTGGCGAGGGTGTCGGCCACGCTCAGCACGGTGATCTTCTTGTCCTCGGGCTCGAGCTGGACCTCGAGCGTGTCGGTCACCACGACCTCCTTGACCCGCGACTCGCGGATGCGCTCGCGCGCGGGGCCGCTGAAGATGGCGTGGGTGGCGGTCACGTAGACCTCGTGGGCGCCCTGCGCGTACAGGGTGTCGACGGCGCTGATGATCGAGCCCGCCGTGTCGATCATGTCGTCGACGACCACGGCGATCTTGCCGTCGACGTCGCCGATGAAGTGCAGCGTCTCGGCCTTGTTGTGCTCGGGGCGCGCTTTGGTGAGCACCGCCAGGCCGGCCTCGGGGAGGTGGTTGTTGAAGCGCTTCACGAGCTTGACGCCGCCGGCGTCGGCGGACACGCCGACGACCTTGCGCCCACCGAAGTCCTTGTACTTGAAGTAGTCGGCGAGCATCGGCACCGCCGTCATGTGGTCGACGGGGATCTGGAAGAAGCCCTGGATCTGGCCCTGATGGAGGTCCATGGCGAGGACGCGGTCGGCCCCGGCCGCCTCGAGCAGCGTGGCCATGAGCCGTGCGGTGATGGGCTCGCGGGCGGCGCTCTTCTTGTCCTGGCGGGCGTAGGGGTAGTACGGGGTGACCGCGGTGACCCGGCGCGCCGAGGCCAGCTTGGCCGCCTGGATCATGATGAGCAGCTCCATGACCTCGTCGTTGAGGCGCCCCACGCCGCACGGCGACTGCACGATGAAGACGTCGGCGCCGCGGATGCTCTCGTCGAAGCGCGCATACGACTCGCCGTTGGCGAACGTCTTGAGCAGCACGCCGCCGAGCTCGATGCCGAGCTTCTCGGCTATGCGCAGGCCGAGGGCCGGATTGCTGCGCCCGGCGAACAGCATCAGGCGCTTCTGCGTCGTGTAGATGCAGTACGTGCTCTCCGCCACGCCTACCCTTCTTTCGCTCGCCGCCGACCGAACGGAGATTCTACCAGAGGCGCGCGGTCAGGGCCGCGCCGGCGGCGCGCCGGCGGGACTCCCGCCGGCCGGCGGGGCGTCCTGGTCGTCCGGGATCGGCGCGTCCGCGCCCCCCGGGGTCGGCGCGTCGGCGCCGGGTGAGTCGCCG
>DATHSP010000171.1:0-2033 GCA_035464075.1 Thermoleophilia bacterium
CACGCACATCCTCTTCGGCGACGTGCTCGGCGTCTCGCCGACCGACCTCTGGCTCACCGGCGGCCTGGCCGCGGCGGTGCTGCTCGCCGTCGCCCTGCTCTATCGTGAGCTGCTCCTCGCCTCGTTCGACCCGCTGCTCGCGCACACGCTCGGGCGGCGGCCGGGGCTCGTTCTGCTCGCGCTGCTCGTGCTGCTGGCGCTGACCATCGTGGTGTCGCTGCAGACCGTCGGCGTCGGGCTGGTGGCGGCGCTGCTCGTGACGCCGGGCGCGACGGCCTCGCTGCTCACGCGGCGGCTGCCGGCGATGATGGCGGTCGCGGCCGTCGTCGGCGTCGTCTCGAGCGTCGTCGGGCTGTACCTGAGCTACTACCTCGACGTCGCCTCGGGGGCGGCGATCGTGCTGACCGCGACGGCCTTCTTCGTCGTCGCGTTCTTCCTCGCCCCGCACCGCGGCCTGGTCTGGCGCCGGCTTGGCGACGCCCGCGCCGGCTGACCCGGCCGGGGCACTGCCTGCGGGCGGCCACGGCACCGCCCAAGGGTGCCGGGGTGCCCGGCGGATCGAGCCCCGGCCCGGCGCCGTCCGTCCTACTTCTTCTTCGGCGCCACCGGAGCATCCGGCACCTTCGCGCCGTCGCCCTTCGTGAGGGGCGTCAGCCCCCCGAGGTCGCCGATCACGTTGACGAGCTCGGAGTCGCTGGGCAGCACCACCTTGGCGTTCTGCCACAGCGCGCGCTCGACGGCCTCGATGCGGCGCAGGGCCTGCGCATTGCCGACGAAGTAGCGGTCGGCGGCCTCGTTCACGAGCTTGATGGCCTCGGCCTCGCCCTCGGCGGCGAGGATGCGCGCCCGCTTGATGCCCTCCGCCTGCTGGATCGAGGCGCGCCGCTCGCCGTCGGCCTGCGTCTCGCGCGCCGTCGCGTAGTCGATGGCGGCGATCTTCTCGTTCTCCGCCTTGACGACCTTGTTCATCGTCTCCTGCACGTCGGCCGGCGGGTCGATCTCTTTGAGCTCGGTGCGCAGGATCTCGATGCCCCAGCTCGCGGTCTCGATCTTGAGCGTCGAGCGCAGCTCCTCGTTGATGCGCCCGCGCTCGCTGTTGGCCGACTTGAGGCTCATCGTGCCGATGATGTTACGCAGGGTGGTGCGGGCGAGGTTCACGATCTGGCGCTCGTACTGGGCGACGTTGTACTGCGAGGCCTTGACGTTCTATTCGTCGGCCCTGACCTTGAGGTAGACCTGCGCGTCGACGCGCGCGTTGAGGTTGTCGTTGGTGATGATGGTCTGCGGCTGCGCGTCGACCAGGGCCTCGCGGATGTCGACCTTATACATGTGCTCGATCAGCGGGATGATGACGTGGAAGCCCGGCCCGGCGAAGCGGTTGTACTTCCCCAGGCGCTCCACGAGGCCGCGACTCGTCGGACGCACGATGCGGATGCCCGCCACGAGCACCGCCACGACGAGAAGGATGAAGACGACCACGGCGACTGCGACGATGTAGCCCACGATGACCCCGTTCTCGGTGATCAGGGCAGCCGCCGCCCGGCGCTGTCGCCGGCCAGGCCCCTCCAGACTGCCGTCCCCCTCATGATAGTGCCTGCCGTGAGTGAGCGGAAGGCTCACCCATGGGAGCCGCGCCGTGCGGCCGGTCGGCGGCCGGACCTCAGACCCGCCCGGCGACCGACGGGCGCAGGAGAGCGTGGGCGCCGAGCGGCAGCCCCGCGTGCCGCGCGGCGAGCGGGCACTTCACCTTGAGGAGGAAGAAGACGGGAGCCTCGAAGTCGCTCAGGGACTCGTAGTTGCCCTGACCTTTGGAGACGATCACGTCCGCCTCCGCGAACACGCGCCTGAACTCGGGCGAGCAGTCGGAGAGCACCGTGCCCGGCGCGTCCGACCCGTTCCCGATGACCGCGGCCAGCGCGTCGAGCCCGGCGGCGCGGGCATCGGCGAGTGTCGCGTCGTTCAGGACCGGCGCGCCGCGCACGGCGACGACGACGCGGTCCCTGGGGAGCTGCTCGATGAGCAGCCCGTCGATG
>DATHSP010000172.1:0-3554 GCA_035464075.1 Thermoleophilia bacterium
GTCAGCCCCTCGACCTCGTCGTGGCTGATGTCGTCGTCGCCGTCACGGCCCTGGCCGCGCGCGAAGGCCAGCACGCGCAGGCCTTCGGCCGCGAGCTCTTCGACCTGCGCGTGCACGCTCTGGCGATCGAGCGGCACCTCCTCCCCACCCGCGGCCAGCATCGTGCTGCAGCGATCGAGCATGACTTCGGCGGCGCCCTTCGCGTAGATCAGACGCCGCCGTCCTCCCGCGTCGTGCACCGTCGCGTGCAGGGTGGCCATGTACTGGTGCTCGGACTCGAAGGGGATGGCGTCGAGGCGCGGGAGGCCGGCGGAGACAGTGTCGGCCTCAAGCCCGGCCTTCAGCGCCGAGGTGACCAGCGCACCCTCGGTCGGATCGCCCTGCACGAGCCAGCGGCCCTCCTCTTCGAAGATGCGGCTGTCGTTGCACAGAAGGCCCGCGCGCAGCACCTCGAGCCCGACGTCGTCGAGCTGGCCGTCGAGGGGCGGCTCGGCCGTCCCCTCGGCCTCCTGCCCGGAAGCGGTGACGGGCTCGCCGGCGCCGGAGGCGCCGACCACCCCGTCACCGCCGTCGCCGACCGGCAGCAGCCCGATCGAGCCTTCAGGCGCATAGCCGCTCCCTTCGAGCACGTACACCCGGCCCCCGGCGACCATGCGCTGCACGGTCATCTGGTTCTCGGTCAGGGTGCCGGTCTTGTCGGAGCAGATCACGGTCGTGCTGCCGAGCGTCTCGACGGCCGGGAGGTGCCGGATGATGGCCCGGCGGCGAGCCATCCGGTTGACGCCGATGGCCAGCGTGATCGTCACGGCGGCCGGGAGCCCCTCGGGTATGGCCCCGACCGCGAGGGCGACCGCCGCCTTGAACATCTCGGCCGCGGTCTCCCCGCGCAGCATGCCGACGACGAAGGTCACGGCGCCGAGTGCGAGGATGACGATGAGCAGGATGCGGCTGAACGCCGCGATCTTCTTCGTCAGCGGCGTCTGCAGAGTCTCGGCCTCGGCGATGAGGCGCGAGATGCGGCCCACCTCGGTCGAGTCGCCGGTGGCGATCACGAGACCGGCGCCGGTACCGTAGGTCACCAGCGACGAGGCGTAGGCGATGTCCGTGCGGTCGGCGAGCGTGGTGTCGCGCTCCCTCACGAGCGTGTCCTTCTCGACCGCCACCGACTCGCCGGTCAGCGCCGACTCGTCGATACGCAGGTCGCGCGTGCGCAGCAGACGCAGGTCGGCCGGGACCTTGTCGCCCGCCTGCAGCAGGACGAGGTCGCCGGGGACGATCTCGGTCGCCGGCACGTCGACCGTCTCCCCCTCCCGCACGACGCGCGCACCTGTGGTCATGGCCTGGCTCAGAGCCTCGATGGCCGAGACCGCCTTGGCCTCCTGGACGTAGCCGATCGCGGCGTTGACGAGCACGACACCGAAGATGACGATCGCGTCGATGTAGTCGCCGAGCAGCAGGGTGACCACTCCCGCCGCGTTCAGGATGTAGACCAGCGGGTTGTGGAACTGCAGCAGGAAGCGCAACAGCGCGCCTTTGCCCTTGGGCGGCGTGAGCGTGTTCGGCCCGAACTGCTCGAGCCGATGCCGCACGGCGAACTGCCCGAGACCGTCGGTCGCGTCGGTCTCGAGCAGGTCGACGACCTCCTCGCACGGCAAGGCGTGCCAATGCTGGTCGTTCAGAAGCTGCACCCGGTGACCTCCTCCACTGCCTGGCGTGCGCGCCGGCATGGCTCCGGCGGCCCGATGAGCGCTACCTACCCGGCGGAACGCGGGCGGTAAGCATGGAGGACGAGTGACCGGCACCGCAAGCGGCCGCCGGTCTGACGACGCGACACACCCCCCGCCGCACGACACCGCGAATAACGATGCGGCCCATCGCCGCACACGCGCACCGGCGTCCCGTGCTATCATGCAGCCCACTTTGGCGGCCGGCACCAGCGACAGGCCGCCGCGGCAACGCAGGGGGGCTGCGTGAGTCGTAGGCTGTGGGGTAGCGTCACGACCGTCGCACACGCCGGTGGGGGGGCGGCGGCGGCGCGCGTCGCCCCGACACTCGCCCCGGCCGCCAGAGCGGCTGCCCTCCCGGCGACCCCACCCGTGACCCCCGCCGTCGCCACTCTCACCGACATCGGCCGTCCGCTCCCGCGTTCGGGGACCGCACGGCCGCGCTCGTCAACGGGCAGGACATCGCGCGCAGCTGAGCTCGTCGGAGCGCGCACACAATGAGGATGGAGGATCACACCATGCGTGGACGGACGTTGAAGCTCTCGATGGCGGTCTTGACGGCCGCGCTGGCGGTCTCGCTCGCGGTCTCGCTTGCGGTCATGACCGCGGCCTGCGGCGAAGAGGAGGCCGCGGAGGGCGGCGAGCCGCTCAAGATCGGCGCCATCGTCTCCCTCACCGGCACCTACGCCGGCCTCGGTGAGCCCGAGAAGAACGTCATCGAGATGGAAGTGGCACGGATCAACGAGGACGGCGGCGTCAACGGCCGTCCGGTCGAGGTCGTCATCGAGGACGACGCCACCGACGAGGCCAAGGCGGTCGCCGCGGCGAGCAAGCTGATCGAGCAGGACGGCGTCGTCGCCATCATCGGCGCCACCGGCACCGGCCAGACGATGGCCGTGCGGGGCGACGTGCAGCGCGCGGGCATCCCGCAGGTCTCGATGGCCGGCGGCACCGTGATCACGAGCCCGGTCGACCCGCTCGTCTTCGCCACCCCGTGGTCGAACCTCATCGTCGTGCCCTTCACCCTCGAGCACATCAAGGCGCAGGGGATCACGAAGATCGGCCTCATCAGCGACAGCGGCGGCTTCGGCAAGGACGGGCAGGCGGTCATCGCCGCCGTCGCGCCGGAGGTCGGCGTCGAGGTGGTCTCCGACCAGAGCTTCAACCCCGGCGACACCGACATGACCACCCAGCTCACGAAGATCAAGAACTCCGACGCCGAGGCGGTCGTCTTCTGGACCGCCGGCGCGGAAGCGGCGATCATCGTGAAGAACGCCGTCGACCTGGGCATCGACCTGCCGCTCTTCGGCAGCCACGGCATCGCCCGCCGTGAGTTCATCGACGGTGCCGGCGAGGCGGCCGAGGGCGTCAACTTCGCCGCCGGCAAGGTGCTCATCCCCGCGGCCTACGGCGAGGGCACCGAGGCCTACACGGTGGCCACGGACTTCATCGACCGGTACACGGCGGCCTACGGCCAGGCGCCGAGCACCTTCGCCGGCCACGCCTACGATGCCCTCTACCTGATCGTCGAGGCGGCGCGGCGCATCGATGGCGACATCACCCCGGAGGCTCTCCGCGACGAGATCGAGGCCACTTCGGGCTGGGTCGGCATCGGCGGCACCTTCACCTTCTCGCCCGAGGACCACAACGGGATGACCGTCGGCGACCTCACCATGTACGAGATCGCCGGCGGCGAGTGGACGCTGGCCGAGTAGCCCGCGTGCGCCGGGACGCCCGTCGAGCCCTCGGCACCGCCCGCCGCGCCCGCCACGACGCGGAGCGCAGCGGGCGCGTGTCGCGCGGCCCCCGGACCCGCGAGCGGGTCCGGGG
>DATHSP010000173.1:0-11706 GCA_035464075.1 Thermoleophilia bacterium
GACCAGGCGCCGGTCTTCATCGAGATGCTCGAGGCGATCGCCGGCGCTCCCCTGCGCGAACGTCCCATCTACTCGGTCACCAACTGCACGATCGCGCCGCTGCAGCACGACCGGGAGATGACCGAGGCTCACATGATCATGGCGAAGGCCGGGGCGCCGGTCTTCGTCCTGCCCATGCCGCAGATGGGGACGACGGGGCCGATGAGCGTGCTCGGCACCTGCATCCTCAACATGGCCGAACTGCTCTCCACGGTCGTGCTCTTCCAGCTCGCCGTCCCGGGCTGCGCGATGGTCTCGGCCGTCGGCTCGGCCGTCGCCGAGATGCGCAGCGGCCTCTATCTCTCGGGGGCGCCGGAGGACGCCCTCATCAACATCATCTGCATCGAGATGAGCCGCCACTACGGTCTCCTCTCCCAGGGCAGCGGCGTCTCCTGTGACGCCAAGGCCTGCAACCTTCAGGCGGGCGTCGAGGGCATGATGACGGGCCTCGCCTGCGTGCTCGCCGGGGCCGACGCCCTGCTCGCCTTCGGGCTGCTGGACAGCGCCCAGTCGGCCAGCCTCGCCAAGACCGTGCTCGACGCCGACACCGTGAACGCCATCGAGCGCTTCGCCCGCGACGACCCGGTCGACGCGACCACGGCCCTGATCGACGACATCGTGGAGGTCGGGATCGGCGGGCACTACCTCGCGCGCAAGAGCACGCGGCAGCGGTACCGCGGCGGCGAGCTCTGGCAGCCGCAGCTGTGGCAGCGCGAGCCGTTCGAGCGCTACGCCGGCCGTCCGCTGGTCAAGGACGCGTGGGAGCGAGCCCAGGCGCTGATCGCGGCCAGCGACGTACTGCCCCTGCCGGACGACGTGGCCCGCCACTGCGACCGGCTCATCGCGGACTACCTGCGCGCCAGGGGTTGAGGCCGGCGGCGTGCCCACCGAGGTCCTCGACCGGGTCGAGGGGCGCAGCGGCGAACTGGTGCTGCGCCGCCGATCCGGGCACCTCGAGGTCATCCTCAACGGGGCGTTCCTGATCTCGACCGAGAACGAGGCCTCGAGCCGCGCCATGGTCACGGCCGGGCTCGAGGCGGTGGCGCTTCCGGTCCCGGACCCCGGCTCGCAAGCCGCGACGGGCTCGGGCGCCGCCTCGGCCGAGGGCCACAGCCTCGACGTCCTGATCGGCGGCCTCGGGCTCGGCTACGCCCTCGACGAGGCGCTGGCGAGTCCCCGCGTCGGCCGGGTGACCGTGGTCGAGTACGAACCCACCGTCGTGCGCTGGTTCGAAGAGCACGGCGCCGAGCGCGCCGCCCGGGCGGCCGCGGATCGCGCCCGCGCCGCGATCGTCGTCGCCGACGTCGCCGACGTACTGCGCGACCGCCCAGGCGCCTTCGACCTCGTCTGTCTCGACACCGACAACGGGCCCGGGTGGCTGGTGCGCGAGGCCAACGCCGGTCTCTACGACGAGGCCGGCGTCCGCCTCGCTCACGAGGCCCTGCGCCGCGGCGGCGCGGCGGTCTTCTGGTCGACGCAGCGCTACCCCGAGTTCGAGGCCCGGCTGCGGGCCGCGTTCGGGGGCGTGAGGGCGGCCGGCGCGCACGACGTCGTCGCCGGCCGCCGGCACGAGTACGTGATGTACGTGGCCCGCCGGGTAGACTAGCGGCACCATGAGGAGCGCGCGTGCCGTCTGAAGACCTGATCGGCCTCTTCCCGCTCGGCCTCGTCGTCGTGCCCGGCGAGGTCGTGCCGCTGCACATCTTCGAAGAGCGCTACAAGCGTCTGATCGCCGAGCGCGAGGCCGACGGCGCCGAGTTCGGCATCGTCCTCGCCGAGGACGAGGGCGTGCGACAGGTCGGCTGCAGCGTCGTCATCGCCCAGGTCGTCGAGCGTCTCGAAGAGGGTCGCTCCAACATCCTCGTCGAGGGTCGGCGCCGCTTTCGGCTCGCCGCCGTGGACGAGCCGGACGACCCGGAGGGTGACTACCTGCGCGGTCGCGTCGAGTGGTTGCGCGACGAGCCCGAGGAGGCCGACCCAGAGCTGCAGCGCGAGCTCGGCGCCCTCTTCCGCCGCATGCTCGCCCTCATGGACGTGGACGCGCCCCAGTTCCCCGGCGGGTCCGACCCCCTCTCGTTCCGTATCGCGGCGGCGGTCGACTTCGGGGTGGCGCTCAAGCAGCAGCTCCTCGAGCAGGGCGGCGAGCGCGAGCGTCAGCGCACGCTCGTGACCGTGATCGAGTCCCTGATCCCGCGGCTCGAGCTGCGCAAGGAGCGCGAAGAGGCGATCCGCGGCAACGGCAAGGGGTACTGACCGCCCGGCAGCCCGCCCGGCCCTGCCGAACATCGCCTCGTTCAGGCCGCGAGCGGCCACCTCGTTCCGCCATCCCTCCTTCGGGTCGCGACCGCTCCGCACGAGCCGCGCCCGACTGCGGTCAGCCGCGCGGCAGCAGGACGATCTTGCCCACGTGCTCGCCCTCGAGGAGCTCGTGCGCCCGGCGGGCCTCGGACAGGGGCAGCGTCTCGCCGACGACCGGCCGTACCTTGCCTTCGGCCGCGAGCCCGGCGATCTCGGCGGCGATGGCGGCGATGCCGGCGCGCCCGGCGTTGTTCAGGTTCATGAACAGCAGCGAGGCGTCCTTGGCGATCGCGGGCCCGATGGGGACGGTCGCCTCGGGGCGCGGGCCCTGACCGGTGCAGACGATGCGCCCGCCTTTGGCGACCATAGCCACGTCGGTGGCCAGGTTCTCGCTGATGACGAGTTCGTGGATCAGGTCTGGTCCGTGACCGTCGGTGAGACGGTCGACTTCGGCGGCGACGTCCTGCTCGGCGAAGTCGACGACCTCGTCGGCACCGAGGTCGCGCACCAGTCGCCGCGCGGCCTCGCCGGAGACTGTCGTCAGCACGCGTGCGCCGCGCGCCTTGGCGAGCTGGACCGCCGCCGACCCCACGCCGCCTGCGCCGCCCTGGATCAGCACGGTCTCACCCTGTTTGACGTCGCCGCGAGTGACGAGCCCGTAGTAGGCGGCGGGGAAGGCCATGCCGATCGCCGCCGCCTCGACGAACGAGACCGCGGGCGGCTTGGCTACCGCCTGCGCCTCGGCGATGACGGCGTACTCGGCGTAGCTGCCCTCACTCCCGACGCCCAGCCCGCTGAAGAAGACCTCGTCGCCCGGGGACACCGTGGTGACCCCCGGGCCGACGGCCTCGACGACGCCGGCGCCGTCGGAGCCGAGGATCTTGGGCGGTGCCTTCGGCGTGGGGAAGCGGTCTTCGCGTACGGCCACGTCGACGGGGTTCACGGAGGCGGCCTCGACGCGGACCAGGACGCGGCCCTCGCCGGGCTCCGGCGTGTCGACCTCCTCGTAGACCAGGACCTCGGGGCCACCGTACTCGTGGATGCGTATCGCCTTCACGGTGCCTCCTCGGTCCGCGTCTCGCCTCGGTCTGCGTTTCGCCTCGCCCCCTGCGGGGCCGCAATGCACGACCGGGCCGGGGCTCTCGGGACGGTACCCGCAACGCGGCGGCGGCTCACTCGGGAGCCGCCGCCGCGTTGCGCTCGACTGCCCGAAGTGACCGGGCGAAGCCGGGCGGGGCGTCAGGCCGGTCCCGTCGCGCTCGCATCCCGCGAGCGCCGGCGGCCCAGACGGCGGGCGCCGTACCAGACCGCGGCCGCGGCGCCGCCGAAGACGATAGCGAAAGGCAGGGCCGCGGCGAGCGCCATCAGGAGCACCCCGGCGCTGCGCCCGAGCATGCGCCAGGCGTCGACGAAGTTGTCCCAGACGCCGCCGCCGGCGCCGATGACCGGCCGCGGATCGCCCTCGGCGCGCAGCGACACGGTGATCGTGCTGAAGGCGACGACCTCGCGCAGGGCCTCGAGCTGGGCGGTGAGCTGCTCGATCTCGAGCTGCACCTGGTCGAGCCGGTCCTGCACGGCCAGCATCTCGCGGATGGTGTCGGTCGCCTCGAGGAAGCGCAGCAGGCGGCGCTCGACGGCGCGCGCGTGGCGCAGGCGCGCCTCGAGGTCGACCATCTGGTCGCTGACGTCCTCGGCCGAGGTGCTCTGGTACTCCACCTCGCCGAGCTTGCCGAAGCGGCGGAGCGCCGTCTCGAAGGAGCGCGACGGCACACGGACGGTCACGGTCGCCGTGCCGATGTCGTCGCGCGCGGCGACGAGCGCATCGTCCTCGCGCAGCACGGAGCCGTCCTCGGGGTAGGCCACCGCTGTGTCGACGGCTGAGCCGGTGTAGCTGTAGAGGACATAGCCGCCGAGGGCCGCCGTGATCACCGCGACCCTGTCGGCGGCGGCGCCGACGTCGTGGCCGTCGATGACGAGGCCGAGCTCGGCGGTGCGCACGAGGCGCCGGCCGTCGGCGGCCAGGACCAGCGTGGCGGGCGTGGTCTCGACGCCGGTCTCGACCAGTGCCTCATCGCCGTCGCTCCGCAAGTCGAGGCCGGACTGCTCCGCCTTCTGGGCCTCGGTGCCGGGCAGCGTCACGCCGCCGGGGGC
Source organism: Thermoleophilia bacterium (assembly GCA_035464075.1). Taxonomy (GTDB): domain Bacteria; phylum Actinomycetota; class Thermoleophilia; order UBA2241; family UBA2241; genus UBA2241. The sequence continues at coordinate 4,489 of DATHSP010000173.1, forward strand.
GCCCACGTCGACCCCGCCGTCGCCGGCGATCGTGGTGGCCTCCTCCCGCAGGGCGAGCTCATCGAGCCAGCGTGGACCCGTGACGGCGGCGAGCGCCGCCAGGGCGACGAGCAGCACCGCCACGGCGCCGACGATGTACATCCAGGTCCTGCGTGTGCGTCTCATCGTGTCCTCCTCGTCCGGCCGCCGGAGGCGGCGTCGCTCGCTCGGTCGATGAGACGCGCGGTCGCGCGACCGGGTTCACCCGGGCCAAGGCCCCCTCGGTCGGCGGCCGGCCGTCGTCGGGACGGCGGAACGCGGTGGGGGCGGCGCGCCGGCAGCCGTCAGGACGCCGGCCGGCGGCGCCGCCCGACGAGCTCGTACGACAGCTTGGTCGGCTGGAACTGGCTGCGCGGCGGCTTCTGCTCGGCCGGGTGGCCGACGCCGATGAGGCAGAGCGCTCGCCAGAGCTCCGGCGTGGCGCCGAGGATCTCGAGGCAGGCGACCTCGTCGGAGTGCGGGGCAGGCCCGTTCTCGTAGATGCCCACCCAGCACGCGCCCAGGCCGAGCGCGGTCGCGGCGGTCAGGAGGTTCTCGGTCGCGGCGGCGCAATCCTCGACCCAGGCGACGGCGTCGGCGCGGCCGAGCACGGCGACGACGAGCGGCGCGTGGCGTAGCAGGCCGGACCAGCGGTGGAGCTCGGCGAGGCGGGCGCGGCGCGCTTCGTCGCGCACGACGACGAAGTGCCAGGGGCGCGCGTTCATGGAACTCGGGGCGGCGAAGGCCGCTTCGACGAGCAGCCGCTCGTGCTCTTCGGAGACGTCGTCGGCGGTGAAGCGGCGGATGCTCCGCCGAGCGAGCAAAGCCTCGTACGCGTCCATGCGGACTCCCTTCGTCGGCTGCCGCGATTCTACCGTCGGGGGCCGGCGGTGCGCGGGGCGAGAGCGGGGGCGCGGGCGGCGGTAGAATCGGGTGCGGGCCGGCGACGCCGGGCCTGCGGCCGTCGCGGCCGTTCGACCGCGTCACGCGAGTCAGCCGACGGGGAGTCGGCCCGTGGCGGGTCCGCCGATGGGGAGGACGCCGGGAGAGGATCCGCCGATGGGGAGAACGCCGGGGGAGGATCCGCCGATGGGGAGGACGCCGACGGGAAGTGCGCCGATGGAGGATCCGCCGACGGGAAGCGCGCCGATGGGAAGTGCGCCCCCGGAAGACCGGCCGACAGGGAGCCGGCCGGAGGCGAGCGCGCAGTTCGCCCTCGTGCCCTTCGCGATGGACGACCTCGACGACGCTCGCGCGTTGTGGGAGCGCACCGGCATGTGGCTGCGCCCGTCGGATGGTCCCGAGCAGATGGCGCTGCTCCTCGAGCGCTGCCCCGACCTCCAGCTCGTCGCCCGCGACACGCGGGGCGTGCTGATCGGCACGGCGATGGGCGGCTGGGACGGGCGGCGCGGCTACATCTACCACCTCGCCGTCGAGCCGGCGTGGCAACGTCGCGGCGTGGCCGGCGCCCTGATGGACGAGCTCGAGGCGCGGCTGCGCGCGAAGGGTGCGATGAAGGCGAAGCTGCAGATCCTCATCGACAACGACGTCTCGCGTGCCTTCTTCAAGGCACGGGGCTACCTGCTCGAGGACGACTGCGAGCCGTGGGGCAAGGAGCTGGTGCCGGGTGGGGCGCCGCCGGCCCACGCTGACCCGGCGGCGCCGGAGGGGCTGCGCACGCGCAAGCGGGGGTGAAGCTCGGCGTGCGGGTCCGAGGCCGCCGGTCGGACGCAGCCGGCGCCGCCGCGCCCCGCCGGCCCGTCAGTCCGGGACGATGTGCGTGCCGGCCTTGCCCTCGAGCGCCGGCACCACGTCCTTGAGGCTGGCGATGATGCTGCGCCCGCCGGCGGCCACGAAGCGCAGGCAGGCCTCGACCTTGGGCCCCATGCTGCCGGCCTTGAAGTGGCCTTCGGCGGCGTAGGCGCGCATCTCGCTCTCGGTCACCTGCGCGAGGGCCTTCTGCTCGGGCGTGTTGTAGTGGATGTAGGCCCGGGGCACGTCGGTGAGGATCATGAGCACGTCGGCCTCGACGTCGAGGGCGAGGCGCATCGCCGCGAGGTCCTTGTCGATGACGGCGTCGACGCCCGAGAGGGCGCCGTCACGGCCGCGTACCACCGGGATGCCGCCGCCGCCCGAGCAGATGATGAGGACGCCGTCGCGCACGAGGTCGACGATCGCCGCCCGCGGCACGATCTCGATCGGTTCGGGCGAGGGCACGACGCGGCGCCAGCCGCGGCCCGCGTCCTCGCGCATGGCGTGGCCCTGCTCGAGCATCAGCGTCTTCGCGCGCCCTTCGTCGTAGAACGGCCCGACCGGCTTCGACGGGTTGGCGAACGCCGGGTCCTTGGCGTCGACCGCGACCTGGGTCAGCACCGAGACGACCGGCGTCTTCAGCCGCCGCTTCACGAGGTGGTTCTGCAGGGTCTGCTCGAGCATGTAGCCGATCTGGCCCTGGCTCATCGCCCCGCAGACGTCCATCGGCATCGGCGCGACCTGGCCCGAGGCGAGCTCCTGCTGGATGAGGAGGTTGCCCACCTGGGGGCCGTTGCCGTGGGTGAGCACGACCTCCCAGCCGTTGGCGACCATCGCCGCGATGCGGCGCATCGCCGTGTCGACGTTGACGAGTTGCTCCTCGAAGGTGCCGACCTGGCCCGGTTGCAGGATGGCGTTGCCGCCCAGCGCGACGACGACGGTCTTGCCGCTGCCCGAGGTGCTCGCCACCTCAGCGGGCTCCTTCGTTCACGCCGCTCGTGGTCTCCGCCCGGTCGGCCCGGACCGCGCCGCTCACGCCGCCCTCCGGCGGCTGTGGCGATAGAGCCACCAGCCGACCAGCAGCGAGATCGCGGTCCCGCCGCCGGTGATCGCCCAGAAGGTGGCCTTCGAGACGTCCTCGGCCGGGAAGTAGAAGAAGAGGAAGACGGTGAGGACGATGCCGAGCTCGCAGAGCACGGTGCTGATCCAGGCGCCGGCAACGCCGCCCGGCACCACGTAGGGCCGCTCGCGGTCGGGGAACTTGCGACGCAGCACGAGCAGTGCCGGGAACATGAGCAGGTAGGGCAGCAGGAAGACGATCGAGGACAGGGCGAAGAGCGTCCAGAAGACGTTCGCCTGCTCGGGGTCCAGGGCGTAGGCGACGATCGTGATGGCGGTCGCGATGACGCCCATGAGCACGAACGCGTAGTCGGGGGTGCCGAAGCGCGCGTTGACGTGACCGAAGACGCCGGGGGCCGTCCTGTCGAGGCCGGTGGCGCCGATGGTCTGATTGGCCCCGATGGACCACGTCACCATGTTGCCGAAGAACGTGAACAACAGGCCCACGACGGCGAGGTCGAACAGCCAGCCATACCCGCCCAGGACCTCGTCGAAGGAGAGCTGGAGGGCGTCGACGATGCCCGTCACGATGCTGACGTCCTCGGTTGGGATCGCGGCCAGGATGCCGAAGGTGGCGAACGTGTAGACGGCGAGGATCGCGGCGCCGGCGAGGACGATCATCTTGGGCACGTCGCGCTTCGGCTCCTTGATCGCGCCGCCGGCGGCGCTCATCAGCTCGAAGCCCATATACGAGTAGATGATGATCGGCAGGAACGACAGGCTGTCGGTGTTCCACGCCGGGACCCATTGATCGAGGGCGAACGAGTTCGCGGTCCCGTTCTGGATCGCGTAGGCGGCGCCGATGACGCCCAGCCCGACCAGCACGACCACCTTGACGGCGGCGCTCAGATTGGGCACGAACTTGCTCCACGAGAGTGGCAGGATGCCGATGGCGACGATCGCCCAGACCATGGCGATGACGATGACCGCCTCCCAGAGCGGGGCCACGTCGACGCCGAAGGCGACCTCGAGCGAGCCGATGAAGAGCACGAACACCGAAGGCGCCCAGAGGGCGACGTTGACCCAGTAGAGCCACGAGGTCAAAGTGCCCCAGCCAGGCCCGAAGGCCTCCTTCACCCACACGTAGATGCCGCCTTCGTCGGGCCAGGCGCTGCCCAGCTCGGCGGTGACGAAGCCGTATGGGATGAAGAAGAACAGGCCGAGGACGATCCAGAACCCGAGCCCCTGGACGCCGATGGCCGCCGAGGCACCGACGGTGTCGGCGACGAGGATCGCCGACACGCTGAAGAGGACCATGCTCAAGAGGCCGAAGGTCTTCTTCTGGTCGGCGAGCGTCCCCTCTTGGGTGGTCTGGGTGAGCTCTGACGCCACGGCGAGTCCTTTCGTCGGTCGGTCCCGGCCTCAGGCGAGCAGCGCCCGGCCGATCTCCTGCAGGTCGGGGTCGGCCGGCAGCTCGTCGATACCGATGAGCGCCAGCATCAGCCCCTTCTGGAAGTGCATCCGGTTCTGCGCCTGGGGGAAGATGATCGACATCTCGCCGTCGGCGATCTCGTCGACGACCTCCTCGCCGCGCATCGCCGGCAGGCAGTGCATGAACCTGGTCGTCGGCTTGGCGTGCGACCAGAACTCAGGGTTGACCTGGAAGGGCTTGAAGGAGGCGACGCGGTCCTTGTACTCGTCCTCCTGGCCGGTCCACCACCAGCAGTCGGTGTAGATGAAGTCGGCGCCGTCGATGGCCTCGAGCGGGTCGTTGGTGAGCAGGAACGAGCCCCCGCTCTCGGCGGCGAAGCGCGCCGCGTTCTCCCTGACCTCGTCGCGGATCTCGTACCCGGCGGCGTTGCCGATGCGCACGTGCAGACCGAGCTTGGTGAGCGTCGTGGCGAGCGAGTTGCAGGGGTGGGCGGAGTCGCCGACGTAGGCGAAGGTGACGCCCTCGAGGCGGCCGGCGCTCTCGAAGATGGTCAGCGCGTCGCTCATGCTCTGACAGGGATGACGGTCGGCGTCCATGCCGTTGATGACGGGCACGCTCGACCAGGCGGCGAGCTCGTTGACGGTCTCGTTCTTCTTCGAGCGGATCTCGATGGCGGCGTTGTACTGGGCCAGGGTGCGTGCCGTGTCGGCGATGCTCTCGCGCCCCGGGAGGTGGATCTCGCCCGGCCGCAGGTAGAGGGCGTTGCCGCCGAGCTCGGCGAACCCGTTCTCGAAGCTGACCCGGGTGCGCGTCGAGGCGGCCTCGAAGATCATCGCCAGGTGCTTGCCGGGGAGGAAGGGCGTCAGGGGCCTGCGGCGCCAGAGCTCCTTGAGGCGGGCGGAGAGCACGAGGAGGTCCTCGAGTTCATCGCGCGTGTAGTCGAGGTCGGTGAGGAAGTGGCGGCCCCGGTACTTCTTCAGCGGCGGCAGCGGTCCGTGGACGTCCATGGCGAGCTCCATCGTCGAAGGCCTGCGGTGCGAGCGCCGGCGGAGGCGCGAGTCACGCTTGACCGAAACGGCTTGACCGACCGTCCGGTCAAAAAGCGACCATGAATTTACACCGTCGGCGGCGCCCGGTCAACGGAGCGGGCCGTTCCCGGCGCCGTGCTTGACCGGACGGTCGGTCGTGGAGAAGACTTGCGAGGCGGCGCGCGCACGGCGCCGGCAAACGGCGGGGGAGGTACGCGGTGCCCGATGGGGGCGGTGAGGGGCGGCGGGTCACGCGTCGTGCTGCGGCCGGGCAGGCCGAGAGGGGCCAGATCGGTCTCGAGAACCCGATGACGACGCTGCCGCCCACGGCGCAGCGCATCCTCGCCGCGGCACGGCGGGTGCTCGAGCGGGACGGCTTCGACGGACTGCGCCTCCAGGCGATCGCCGAGGAGGCCGGCGAGCCGAAGGCCAGCATCGCCTATCACTTCGGCAACAAGGCCGGCCTCGTCGCCACGCTCGTCGACTACCTGATGCACGACGCCAACCTCGCCCTGATCCGCGAGACGCAGCGCCTGCCGGTCGGCGAGGAGCGCATCCACGCGCTCGTCGACGGCGAGCGCCGCATCGTCGCCGACCGCGACGCGCAGCAGCAGTTCTTCGAGGTGCTGCCGCACGCCCTTCGCGACGTCGCCCTGCGGCCGCGCGTCGCCACACTGTACGAGGGCTATCGAGAGACGGTGCTGCGCTGTCTCGGCGCCGGCGACGAAGCCGACCGGCGCCGCCTGCTGCCCGTCGCCATGCTGATGATCGCGATCGTCGATGGCCTGGCGATCCAGCACGGCCTCGACGACGACCTCGACGTGACCGCGGCCATCGAGCTCTGGGAGCGCGTCGTGCAGCCGTACCTGAACGAGGCCGGCGCCGTGCCGAGCCGCTGAAGGAGGCCTCATGGACGTCGCCGTCGTCTGGGACCCGGCCTACGCCGAGCACGACACCGGCGAGCACCCCGAGGGCGCCGACCGCATCGCGACCGTGGTCGGGCACCTCGAGGCGACCGACCTCTGGCCGCGGCTCGCCGTCGTGGAGCCGCGCCCGGCGACGGTCGACGACCTGCTGCTCGTGCACCGGCGGGCGCACGTCGACCTCATCCGCCGCACCGCCGAGTCCGGCGGCGGCTGGATCGACGGTGACACGTACGTCTCGCCGCAAAGCTACGAGATCGCGCTGCTCGCGGCCGGCGGCGCGGTCGCGGCCACCGGGCAGTGGGCGCAGGGGCGCGCCGGTTTCGCTCTCGTGCGCCCGCCCGGCCATCACGCGACCCCGGACCGGGCGATGGGCTTCTGCCTCTTCAACAACATCGCCGTCGCCGCGCGCCGCCTGCTCGCCGCGGGGTACGAGCGCGTGGCGATCGTCGACTGGGACGTGCATCACGGCAACGGCACGCAGGCCGCCTTCATCGACGAGCCGCGGGTGCTCTTCTGCTCCGTGCACCAGTGGCCCCTCTACCCGGGCAGCGGGTGGATGACCGAGTGCGGCGAGGGCGACGGCGAGGGCTTCACGGTGAACGTGCCGCTGCCCCCCGGGTCGCTCGACGGCGACTACGCGCACGCCTTCGAGGCCGTGATCGAGCCGGTGGTCGCGCAGTACGCGCCGCAGGCCGTCCTGGTCTCGGCCGGCCAGGATCCGCACGCCGACGACCCTCTGGCGAGCATGATGCTGAGCGAAGACGGGTTCGCGCAGCTGGCGCTGCGCGTCGCCCGGCTCGCCGAGACGCACTGCGAGGGGCGTCTCGCGCTCGTGCTCGAGGGCGGCTACGACCGCCGCGCGAGCGCCCTCGCGATCGAGGCCGAGCTGCGCGCGCTGCTCGACGGCCGCGCGCCCGAAGCCCGCGGCGTCACCGAGCGCGCGGCCGCCTCGGTCGCCCGCGCCGTGGAGGCGCAGCAGCGCTACTGGACGCTCTGAACGGCG
>DATHSP010000174.1:0-5323 GCA_035464075.1 Thermoleophilia bacterium
CTTCACACCCTCGGTGTGGCGGCCGATGCAGTACCGCGTCGTCTGGCCCGAGATCAAGACCAGCGACGTGCGCACGGTGCGGGTGTACTGACCCCGGCGCGCGCGGCCGCGGCGTGTCGCCGCGAGCGCCCCTACCCCCGGCGGATCGCCGCGAGCAGCGCCTCGACGAGCTCGGCCTCGGGCACCGTCGCGAGCTTCTCGCCGTGGGCGAAGAGCACGCCCTCGCCGGCGCCGCCGGCGATGCCGAAGTCGGCGTGGCGCGCCTCCTCGGGGCCGTTCACACGACAGCCCATGACGGCCACCGTCACGGGGCGCGCCGCGAGCTCGGGGTCGAGTGCCAGGCGGCGCTCGACCTCCTCCGCCAGGGCGACGATGTCGAGCTCGGTGCGGGCGCAGGTCGGGCAGCTGATCACGTCGGGGCCGCGCTCCCGCAGGCCCAGCGCGGCGAGGATCTTCCACGCCACCCGGACCTCCTCGACGGGGTCGGCGGTGAGCGACACGCGCAGCGTGTCGCCGATGCCCTCGGCGAGCAGCGCCCCGATGCCGACGGCGCTCTTGATCGTCCCGCTCCAGGCGGTGCCCGCCTCGGTGACGCCGACGTGCAGCGGCGCGTCGGTCTCGTGCGAGAGCAGGCGGTACGCGGCGATGGTCGTCGGCACCGACGACGACTTCACCGAGAGCTTATAGCGCGCGAAGCCCCAGCCGTCGAACTGCCGCGCGTAGCCGAGCGCGGCCTCGACGAGCGCCCCCGCGGGGTCGCGCTCGGCCCTGCCGCGCAGCACGCGCGGCAGGGACCCCTGGTTCACACCGATACGGATCGCCGCGCCGGCGGCGCCGGCCGCCTCGACGATCTCACGCACGTGGCGCTCGGACATCGTGCCGGGGTTGATGCGGATGCCGGCCGCACCCTGCTCGAGGGCGGCGAGGGCGAGGCGCCGGTCGAAGTGGATGTCGGCGATGACGGGCACGGGGGCCTCGGCGACCACGCGGCCGAAGGCCGCGACGGCCGAGGCCTCGGGCAGGCCCACGCGCACGAGCTCGCACCCGGCGTCGGCCAGCGCGCGCACCTGCGCCAGCGTCGCCTCCGCGTCGCCGGTGTCGGTGCAGGTCATCGACTGCACGCGCACCGGCGCGTCGCCGCCGACGGTCACGCCGCCGACGTCGATCCCGCGGGTGCGGCGGCGCGCGATCGCGGCGGCCGCCGACCCCGCAGGCGCGTCCGCCGCGGTGTCTCGTCCTCCGCCCGCTCGCGTGTCGTCGGGGGTCGCGCTCACCTCGTCCTCGGCGTCTCTCTCGTCCTCGGCGTCTCTCTCGTCCCCAGCATCTCTGTCACCCTCGTCCGGTCCGCTCCACGCAGCCTCAGGGTACGCGCCGGCTTCGTGCGCAGGCTCAGGATACGCCCGCAGCGCAGGCGGCGTACGTCCGCGCCAGACCTTCGGTCAGGCTCACCTCGGGGCGCCAGTCGAGGAGCGCCGCCGCTCGCGACACGTCGGCCTGCGAGTCACGGATGTCGCCGGCGCGCGCCGGACGGTGCTCGACCGGGAGGTCGCGGCCGGAGGCGGCGCGCAGGGCCGCGACCAGGTCGAGCACCGACGACTGCGCGCCGGTCCCGACATTGACGACCGCGGCGGGGACGCCCTCGGGGGCGCCGGTCCCGGCGGCTGCCAGCCGCCCCGCCGGCGCCTCCGCCGCCCGTACGAACGCCGCGGCCACGTCGTCCACGTAGACGAAGTCCCGCGTCTGCAGCCCGTCCCCGTACACGATCACGCCGCTGCCCGCGACGGCCGCATCGGCGAAGAGCGCCACCACTCCGGAGTACTCGCTGCCCGGGTCCTGTCGCGGCCCGTACACGTTGAACAGGCGCAGGCAGACGGCCGTCGAAGCCCCGCCCCGGGCGAGCGCGATGAGCGTCTCCTCGCTCCCCAGCTTGGCGGCCGCGTACGGGCTCAGAGGCCGCGGCGGCACGTCCTCGGTCAGCGGCAGAGCGTCCACGTCGCCGTAGACGGCGCAGCTCGAGGCGAGTACGACCCGCGGCACGCCGGCGATGCCCGCCTGCGTGGCCACGTTCACCGTGCCGCCGTGCGTCACCGCCCCGGTGCCGACGGGGTCCTCGACCGAGCGTGTCACGGAGACGATGGCGGCGAGGTGCAGGACGGCGTCGCAGCCCTCCACGACCGCCCGCACGAGCTCGGCGTCGCGGACGTCGCCCTCGACGACTTCGAGGCGGCTGGCGGGGCCGGCCAGCACCGCGGCGGTGGCGTCCGCGGCGCCTTCCACCGCCGCCGACAGGTTCTCCCGCTTGCCGGTCGAGAAGTCGTCGAGCACGCGCACGGCGGCGCCCGCGGCGAGCAGGCGCTCGACGACGTGCGAGCCGATGAACCCGGCGCCGCCCGTCACGAGATACTGCGGCCCGCTCACGGCTCCACCAGCGCGTTCAGGACCATGGCGTCGGTCGTGCCGGGGTCGCGGCGCAGGATCACGTAGTCGCCGCGCCGCGCCGCGACCTCGAAGCCGATCAGGCCGCCCATGTACTGCTGCTCGATGGTCTCGTCGCTGAGCCCGCTGGCGAGGAAGGGGCGCACGATCACGTCCGGCACCTCGCTGGTCCGCAGGAACCAGGCCTTCGTCGACGCCGGCAGCGGGTCGTCCTCGGCGTCACCGGCGAGCCAGACCGTGTTGGTGGCGATGTCGTGCGGCCAGAAGAGGTAGAAGCCGGGCGAGCCGTAGAAGACCATCAGCCGCTCGCCCGGCGCGCGGAACTGCGCGAGGTCCTCCTCGAGCTGCCCCAGCACCAGGGCGTCGTGCTCGCGCACGAGAAGCCCCTGATAGGGGCCCTCTTCGAGACGCACCTTGAGGTGCGAGTAGGGGATGTCCTGCGGCAGGTACTGGAAGGTGAAGGCGATCGTCACCGCGATCACGCCCATCAGGGACGCCATCACCAGCGACCAGCGGTTGCGCTCGATCGCGGCCGGCGTGTCCGAGGGCCCGGGCGTGACACCCGGCGACGGGCTCAGGCTCGGAGCCCCGGCCACCATGCTCCCCGGCACGCGCAGGGTCTCGCCGGGGTCGTCGGCCTCCGGTCCGGCCGACCAGACCATGAAGAGGCCGCCGGCGATGAACGCCGGGGCGAGGCCGACGGCGGCGTCGGCGAGGCCGTCGACGGCGGTGAACGCGACCCAGATGCCGGCCATGACGGCCGGGGCGACGACCCAGACGAGGAGCCGCGCCGCGCGCTCGGCGAAGCGCGGCTGCACGAAGAAGAAGGCGAGCACGGCGAAGGCCGTCACCATGACGGCGAAGCCGGTGGTCTCGGTCTCGGCCCGGCGCCCGGCGAAGTACAGGGCGAGCGGCAGCAGGACGAGCGCGACGCGGGCCAGGCGTGGCCGTGAGCGCAGCAGGACGAGCAGGACGAGGCCGGCGAGCAGCGAGACCGGCACCGAGACGGCGATCTCGGCGGCGCCGGTCACGATCCGCCACCCCTTGCCGGCGCCGCCGAGCTGGTCCATGTCGTAGGCCACCGACATCTGGTAGCGCCAGTCGCGCGTCAGGTTGCTCCAGCCGAAGCTGAGGGCGACGAGGGCCGCGGTGACGGCGACGGCGAAGAAGCCGGCGGCGTAGGCGCTCACGGCCTGCCAGGCGAGGCGTGCCGTACGGGGGTCGGGGTCGTCGAGGCGCGGTGCCTGCGGCGCCGACCGCGCCTCGCGGGCGTCCTTGGCCCAGAGCGCGCCTTCGAGCCGCCGCGGCAGCACGCTCCCGACGGAGAGCGCCATCGCCACGGCGTAGAGCGGCGGCAGCACGAGGAGCGTAGGCGCCGCGACCGCGGCCAGCCCGTGGGCCGCGCCGGCGGCCAGGGCCGTCAGGCGGCGCCCCCTCCCCATCGCGTCGCCGCCGAGCACGACCCGCACGCCGAGCGCCACGCCGATGGTGAGGAACCCGGCGGCCAGGGTCGCCGAGCTCAGCTGTGAGGCGCCGAGCACGACGAAGGTGATGTACACGGCCGAGATCGCCGCCCCGTACTGCCAGCGCACGTGGCCCTTGAGGCCGAAGAAGACCAGCCCGGTGACGATCCCCACCCAGAGCACGTAGAGCTGCCGCAGGTAGAGCACGATCCCCTCGCTGCCCCCGGTCACCCACACGTAGGCCTTGACGAAGGGATAGGTGAGGAAGCCGGCGGTCTGCATCAGGTTCATCTCATCGACGAAGGGGCGGTCGCCGAGCGCCCAGCGCCAGGGGACGACGACGGCGAAGCCTTCGTCCTGGGGGTCGAAGCCGAGGCCGATGCGATACGACACGGCGCCGACGACGGCCGCGGCGACGAACGCGGCGCACGCGGTCAGCAGCGAGCTGCGCTTCTCGGCCTCGGAGAGCGCCGTGAGCGGGCGGCGCTCGCCGGGCCGCGGCTTCCGCCTCGCTGCTCGGGTGCGCCGCGCCGTCACGGCACCGTCAGAAGCCGAGGGCCAGCGTCAGGACGTAGTAGGCGGCGATGCTCGCCCACAGCAGCGCGTCGAAGCGGTCGAGCACGCCCCCGTGCCCGGGCAGGCCGCGCCCCGAGTCCTTGATCTGCACGTCGCGCTTCACGAGGCTCTCGAAGAGGTCGCCGAGCGGCCCGACGATGCCGATCAGCAGACCGAGGACGACGGAGTCGCCAGGGCCCCAGTCGGGCACGTCGTAGTGCACGTAGAGCCCGATGAAGACGACCACGAGGACCGTGCCGATGAGGCCCCCGGCGAAGCCCTCCCAGGTCTTCTTCGGGGAGAGCACGGGGGCCATCGGTGTGGAGCCGAACCAGCGACCGGTGAAATACGCCATCGTGTCGCCGGCCCAGGTGCCGAACACCACGAGCAGGACGACGTCGCGGCCGAGCACCGCGAGGTCCTCCCCGCCGAGGCCGCGCAGCAGCACGAGGTGGGCGAAGCCGAGGCCGAGATAGAGGGCGCCGAGCAGAGTCACGGCGAGCCGCACGGTGACCCCCCGCTTGGGCCCGATGACGAGGCCGAAGAGGGCGATGCCCGCGAACGACAGCGCCGTCGCCCCGAGCACCCAGCGCGCGTCGCCCCACTGCGCCGCGGCCAGCAGGCACAGGACCGAGAGCAGGCCCGGCAGGCGCAGCGGCTTGTAGGCCGCGGTGAGCCGGTAGAACTCGTTGAGCCCGATCACCGCGAGGATCGCCATCGCGACCCAGAAGACGAGCCCGCCGCGGATCACGACGACGAGGGCGATGAGCCCGATCGCGACACCGGTCAGGACGCGCGTGAACAGGGGGCTGATGCTAGGCATCGACGCCTCCGTCGTGAGGGCGGCCGGCCGACTGACGGTCCGCGGA
>DATHSP010000175.1:0-2028 GCA_035464075.1 Thermoleophilia bacterium
AGAGGCTCGCGGCGATCGTCGAGCGTCACGGCCCCGACGCGGTCGCGAGCATCGTATCACCGTCACGGACGAACGAGGACGGCTACCAGGCGCAGAAGCTCTTCCGTGCGGTGCTCGGCACCAACAACGTCGACCACCGCACTCCGGGAGCCTCGCGCGTGCCGCTGCTCGACACGGCGTCGCCGGCGGCCGCCTGCTACGACACCGGGGCGCTCGCCGTGCTCGAGCAGGCGCGGGCGATCCTCGTCGTGGGCGATGGGGTCATCGACGACTATCCCGTCGCCGGCGCGGCGGTGCGGCGGGCGGTGCGCGAGGGCGGGCGACTGCTGGTCGTCGACTCCGGCCACAACGCGCTCGGCCCGCTGGCGGCGCTCCGGGTCACGGTGGACCCCCTCGCCGTCCAGGGCGTCCTCAACGGCATCATGAGCGTCCTTCTGGCCGGCGAGCTGAACGGGCGCGCCGAGGCGCTGCCGCACCAGCGCGATCTCGAGTCACTGCTCGCCGCGTACCTGCCCGAGCGCGTCGCCGAGGCGACCGGCGTGCGCGCCGAGGACATCCGCGCGATCGCCGACACGTTGACCACCGTGCGCCCCGCCGCCGTCTGCGCTGCGCTCGGGGCGAGTGACGACGTCGCCGGTACGTGGGCCGCGGTCGTGCGCCTGCAGGCCCTCCTCGACGACATCGCCGGGGCGCGCAGCGTCACGCTGCCGCGCGGCCGCGGCAACGCCCAGGGCCTGCTCGACATGGGGGTCGTCCCGGGGCTGCTCCCGGGTCAGATGGCCGTGACGGACCCCGGGGCGCGTCGCCTTTGGGCGGAGGCCTGGGGCGTCGCCGAGCTGCCGGCGCGGCCTGGCTGGGCGACCGCGGACATGCTCGACCGGCTGTCCGCCCTGGAGATCAAGGCGCTCTGGGTGTGTGCCGACGACGCCTCGGTGCTGGAGGACGGCGCCGCGACGATCCCTCGCGAGCCCGCGGCGCTCAGGGACGCCGAGTTGCTCGTCGTGCAGAGCGCCACGAGCAGCGACCTCGTCGAGGGAGCCGACGTGGTGCTGCCGTCCGTGACGTGGGGCGAGGAGGACGGCACGTTCGTGAACGCGGAGCGCCGCGTGAGCCGGGTGCGCCGCGTGCGTCGGCCGCCGGCGGGCGCGCGACCGGGCTGGTGGATCTTCCGCGAAGTCGCGCGCCGGCTGGGCCACGAGTGGACCGCCCCGTTCCCCGAGGCCATCTGGGACGGTGAGATCGCCCGGTTCGCCCCGGGACTCGCCGGCGTGTCCTATGAGGAGCTCGAGCGCTGGGGGCTCTGCTGGCACGCGGCGCCTAGCGCCGTGCGCTAGGATCGGCGGCATGGCGTTCATCGTGGCACCGCAGGCCGTCGTTCGGCCGGGCATCATCGAGCTGCGCTGGGGCACCCCCGACCTGTCACTGCTGCCGGTCGAGGAGGTCGGCGCCGCGGCGCGGGAGATGCTGCGTCTCGTGGGACCGCCGGCGCTGGACTACGGGACGAACGAGGGCCGCCCGCCCGGCCCGGACGAGATCGCGATCACCGACGGCATCTCGCCCGCCCTCCACCAGGTCGCCGGCCTCCTCGTCCGGCCGGGCGACGCGGTCCTGGTCGAGGACCCGGGCTACAGACTCGCCCTCGGCCTCCTGCGCGACCTCGGCTTCGAGCCCGTAGGCGTGCCCTTCGACACCGGCGGGCTCGACGTCGGGCGACTCTCCGGCCTGCTCGCCGGCGTGCGGGAGCAGGGTCTGCGGCCGCGCCTGCTCTACACCGTCCCGACGTTCCACAACCCGACCGGCGTCTCGCTGGCCGACGAGCGTCGCCGCCGCCTCGTCGAGCTCGCCGTCGAGGAGGACCTCCTCATCGTCGAGGACGACGTCTACCGAGAGCTCTGGTACGACCGTCCGTCACCGCCGTCGCTGTGGAGTCTCGCGCGTGAAGTCGACGGCGGGGCCGACCACGTCGTCCGCCTGGGCAGCTTCTCGAAGTCGCTCGCGCCGGGCCTGCGCTGCGGCTTCCTCACGGGG
>DATHSP010000176.1:0-13247 GCA_035464075.1 Thermoleophilia bacterium
AGCTCGACGAGCGTCGCCGGCAGGTCAGGCCGCCACTCGCCGAGGGACGGGAGGCGGCCGGCGGCGACGTTGGACAGCGTCTCGGCCGGGGTCTCGCCGCGCACCGGGTTCTCGCCGGCGAGCAGCTCGACGAGCACGAGACCGGCCGAGTACACGTCGCTCGGCGGCCCGACCCGGCGCCCGGCCGCCTGCTCGGGCGACATGTAGGCGATGGTGCCGATGAGGTCGCCCTCGCTGGTCAGCGTGTCGGCGTCGAGCAGGCGGGCGATGCCGAAGTCCATGATCTTGACGTGCCCGTCGGCGTCGAGCATGACGTTCTGGGGCTTCACGTCGCGGTGGATGACCCCCTGGCTGTGGGCGAAGCCGAGCCCGTCGAAGAGCTCGGCGGCGACCGCCACGGCGTCGGCGTCGCCGAGCTCGCCCTGGAGCTGGTCGAGGGCCTCGCCCTCGACCAGCTCCCAGACGAGGCACACCCGACCACCGGCGGTGACGGTGTCGCGGAGGGCGACGATCGCGGGGTGGTCGAGGGCGCTCGCGGCCTCGATCTCGCGCGCCGCGCGGGCCGGCATCGTACTGCCCTCGCGCAGCACCTTGAGGGCGACGCGCTCCCCCGTCTCGCGGTCGCGCGCCTCGAAGACGTCGGCGAAGCCGCCGCTCCCGAGCCGGCGCAGCACTTCGTACCGCTCGGCCGGCGGGGATGGAGGAAGGCTCGGGTTCTGAACGGCGACGGGCATGCTGGGGTGACGGGTCAGTAGTGGGCTTTGCAGGAGTATTCGTGTGGTACAATCCGAACCCTGTGTGGAGCCGTGGGCGAGTGGCGGAATTGGCAGACGCGCTAGGTTCAGGGTCTAGTGCACTTACGTGCGTGCGGGTTCAAGTCCCGCCTCGCCCACCACTGTTCCGTCCGGCCGACTGAGGGGGACCCCGCTCGTGGATTTCTTCGACGACGATGCCCAGGCCGCCCCGTCGCCGACCACCAGCGCTCCGCCCCCGCCACCCCGCCGCCGCCGCGGCAGCCGCTCGCGCCGCTGGCAGCGCATCGCCGTCGCGGTCGTCGTCCTCGCCGTCGTCGCCTTCGCTCTCACCTGGCTCGCCCGCAGCTGCCAGCACAACCGCAAGATCAGCTCGTACCGCGACTACATGACCGCCGTCGACGGAGCCATCACCGACTCCGAGAAG
Organism: Thermoleophilia bacterium; assembly: GCA_035464075.1. GTDB lineage: Bacteria > Actinomycetota > Thermoleophilia > UBA2241 > UBA2241 > UBA2241. The sequence continues at coordinate 1,180 of DATHSP010000176.1, forward strand.
CTCGGCAAGCAGCTCAACGGCATCGTCTCCGACCCCACCAAGCTGAAGCGCGCCGACCTCATCGCCCGCCTCGAGCAGATGGCGGCGAAGCACGAGGAGATCGATCAGCGCGTGCGGCGCTTCGAGCCGCCCGGCCCCCTCGCCGAGCCGCACGACGCCCTCGTCGCCGGCATGACCGTGCGCACCACGGGCTTCGAGCTCTGGCGCGACGCCATGCTCGCCGTGCTCGACAAGCGCGAGGGCGTCGACGCCGCCGCCCTGGCGCGGCTCGAGGGCTACTTCGCCGGGCCCGACGCCTCCTACGCCGAGTTCTTCTACGCCCCGGCGCGCGCCATCATGGCCGACGAGGGTGTGACCGACGTCGCCGTGCCGACCGCCGACTGGTTCCTCAAGACGACGGCCTTCGAGCGCGCCCGTCTCGACGGCATGATCGAGCAGTTGCGCAGCTCGGCGCGCATGACCGGGGTGCGCGGCGTCGCCCTCGCCAAGGTCTCGGTCGAGCCGGGGGGCACGGTGCTCAAAGCCGGCGAGACCGTCGACGTGCCGGCCTCGGCGCAGTTCTCCTTCAGAGTGTCGGTCGAGAACCAGGGCAACGTGATCGAGCGCGACGTGCCCATCACCCTCACCCTCACCGTGCCCGGCGCTGAGGCCGCCGAGCAGACGACGACCATCGGCGTGATCCAGCCCGGCGCGACCCAGTCGGTCGACGTGTCCGGCTTCTCGATCCCGGCCGAAGCCATCTCCAAGACCTGCACGCTCAAGGTCCAGGCCGGCCCGGTGACCGACGAGAAGGTGCTCGACAACAACCGCGGCACCTTCAAGTTCCTCCTCCAGATCCAGTGACCGATGCAGACTCTGCGTGACATCGCGCCGTGGCTGGCGCTCTCCGCCGCCGTCCTCGCCCTCATCGCGCTGGTGCTCGCCGGCGTGCTCTGGGCGCGGCTGCGCAGCGTGCGCCGCTCCCAGGTCGTCGTCATGGGCACGCACGACCAGCGCGACATCGTCGCCCACAGCGAGCAGCTCGCCTCGCAGGTGCGCAACCTGCGCCAGGCGGTCGAGCGCCTCACCGACGAGCTCGACGCCCACCAGCGGCGCCTCGCGAAGACCCTGACCCACCGCGCCCTCGTGCGCTACGACGCCTTCCGCGACGCCGGCGGGCAGCAGAGCGCCACGCTCGTGCTCCTCGACGACTATCGCTCGGGCTTCGTCATCAGCGCCATCGCGGCGCGCGACTTCGCCCGCCTCTACGTCAAGATCCTCGACCAGGGCGTCGCCGACCGCGAGCTGTCGCCCGAGGAGCGGCGCGCGGTGGCCGAGGCCGTGCCCGACCCGCTGCCGCCGCAGCCGGCGTCCGGCGTGCCGGCGGCGGCCGCCACCGTGGCCGAGGCCCCGGGCGTCACCGTGACACCCGCCGAGGCCGTACTCGCCGGCGAGACGGGGGCGGGCGGCGCGACGCAGGAAGGCACGCCGCGATACGGCGCCGCGCGGTCTGACACTGGGCAGGACGCGGCGACCTCGACCGAGGCAGGAGTGCCCGGACGACCCGCCGCGACGCCGGCCGCGCCGCGGCGGCGCTCACCGCTGGCCGTCGAGGACGACTTCGTCTGGGAGTCGCGCGAGGACCGCGGCGACGCTGCCGAGACTCGTGGCAGCGGCGACGCCCCGCCGGACGGCGACCAGGCCGGGACCGGGCACGACCCGGCCTGACCCGACGCTCCCGCCTGACCCGACGCTCCCGACCTCCGCGTCCGCCCGAGCGCCACCTTCCGCGTCCGCCCGAGCTCCACCTTCCGCGTCCGACGGATCGCCACCTCCGCGTCCGCCCGATCGCCACTTCCGCCCCGGCCGCTCGCCTCACGCGCCCCCGTTTCTGATAGCGTTCCGCCGATGGACACGCTCTCGAGACAGCGACCGCCGAGCGCACCACGATGACGCCCGCCGCCAACGGCCGCGTCGCCTTCCTCGGGCCCGAGGGCACGTTCACCGAGGAGGCCCTGCTCGCCAATCTCCCGGACGAGGCGCTCACGCCGTTCCCCTACGCCTCGATCCGCGACGTCATGAAGGCCGTGCGCGACGGCGAGGCCCCCATCGGTCTCGTGCCCATCGAGAACTCGATCGAGGGCTCGGTCGCCCTGACCCTCGACGCCCTCGCCTGGGACTTCGAGGACCTCGTCATCACGCGCGAGGTCGTCCACCCCATCCGCCACCAGCTCATCGCCCGCGCCCCACGCGCGCTCGAGACGGTGACCAAGGTCATCAGCCACCCGCACGCCTACGCCCAGTGCCGCACGTTCCTGCGCGAGCAGCTCCCCGGGGTGGAGTACGAAGCCGCCAACTCCACCGCCGAGGCGATCCGCATGGTGAGCCGCGTCGACCGCCCCTGGGTGGCGATCGGTACCCGCCTCGCGGCCGAGATGTATGAATGCGCGGTGCTGCGCGACGACATCGAGGACTTCCCCGACAACCGCACCCGGTTCGTCTACCTCGCCAAGGCGCCGGCGGCGCAGGACCATGCGGCGCCCTACAAGACGAGCCTCGTCTGCGGCATCGACCAGGACGAGCCCGGCAGCCTTCTGCTGATCCTCTCCGAGTTCGCCTACCGCCACGTCAACCTGACCAAGGTCGAGTCACGGCCCTCCAAGCAGGCGCTGGGCCACTACATCTTCTTCATCGACATGGACGGCAAGACCGGCGACGCGCAGCTCGCGCAAGCCGTGAAGTGCCTCACCTGCAAGCTCCCCTGGCTGCGGGTCCTGGGCTCCTACCCCGTCACCTGAAGGACGCCGCAGGCCGCCCCCGCTGGGGCGCGGTGTAGAATCGAGACGGACGAGATCGCCGCGGCGGCCCGCCCGCCCGCGAGCGCCGACGGGAGGTGACGATGGAGCGTCTCAGAGTCACGGTCCGTGAAGCCCGCGCCGAGGACCGCAGCCTGCTCTACCTCATGGCCGAGGAGACCCTGCACCCGCGAGCCGCGCAGGAAGGCCACCCCGAACGCTTCGACGAGCGCGCGCTGCTCGACCTGCTCGAGCGCGCCCGCGTCTACGTCGGCGAGACCCAGAGCGACGACATCGCCGGCTACGTGGCCTTCGACACCGACGACGACACGGTGTGGCTGCGCTGCCTCTGCGTCGGTCCCGCCTACGAGGCGCGGGCCGTCGGCCGGCAGCTGCTCGAGTGGGTCGAGGGCATCGCCTTCGCCGAGGGCCGCGCCCGCCTGAGCGCCTACGTGCCCGTCGACGACCGCCCGTCGCGCCACCTCTACGAGGGGCACGACTTCGTGCCGGCGCCGGCCGCCGACCGGCCCGACATGATCGTGCTCGAGAAGCGGCTGCCGGCGACGTAGCGCGGCGAGACGGCGCCGCCGGGTGGCGGCCGCGGCTCGGCACGGCACCGCGGCACCCGTGCCCGAGCAGCCGTCACCGACGTGCGGCGCCGGCGCAGGCATCACCGCCGGTCGCGCCCGCGCCGGCGCGGCCGTGAGCCAGGAGGCCTCGATGAAGCTCACCGTCCTCAGCGTCCCCTACCACCTCGGCCGCGAAGGCGCCGGCATGGCGTTGGGGCCGGGACGTTACCTCGAGGCGGGCCTGGCCGCGCGCCTCGCGGCGCGCGGCCACGAGGTCGAGGTCGTCGAGATCCGCCGGCCGGCGCCCTTCGAGAACGAGTTGCAGGCGGTCGTCGCCGTCAACGGCGCACTGGCCGACGCGGTGCAGGCCGCGGCCGCCCGCGGCGCGCTGCCGGTCGTCGCCGGGGGCAACTGCAACGTCGCCCTCGGCATGACCGCGGGCATCGGCGCCGGCGAGACCGCCGTCGTCTGGTTCGACGCCCACGGCGACTACAACACGCCGGCGACCACACCGAGCGGCTTCCTCGACGGCATGCCGCTGGCGATCGCCTGCGGGGTCGCGCACCCCGAGGCGTGGGCGCTGGCGCGCGGCGACGCCGTCGACCCGCGCGCCTGCGTCCACGCCGGCGGACGCGACCTCGACCCCGGCGAGCTCGAAGGTTTCGCCGCGACCGGGGTGCAGGTCGTCGGCGTCGAAGCGCTGCACGGAGGCGGAAGCCGCGGCGACGCAGGGGCCGGCGTGAAGGGCGGCGAGGGCGCGACAGGTGGGAGCGAGAGCGAGAGCGGCCATGCCGGCGGCGACCTCGGGGGCGGCGGCGAGGGCGGCCTCGAGGCCGCCCTCGCCGCCGTGCGGGCCGCCGCCCCCCGCGCCGCTCGCGCCTACGTGCACGTGGACATCGACGTTCTCGACCCGGTCTTCGTACCCGGCGTGGACTTCCCGTCGCCGGGCGGGCTCACGCCCGACGCTCTCGTCGATGCCGTGGCGACCGTCCCCGCCCGCATCCCGGTCGCCGGCCTCTCGGTCACCGCCTACGACCCCGAACGCGACGACCCGGCCGGCACGACCCGTGCCACGGGGCTCGACCTGATCGAGCGCCTCGTGGACACCGTCGCGGCAGCTCGCTGACCACCCGTCGGTCGGCCGCTCGAAGGGGTCGCCGCGGCCGACCGAGCCGGCCGCCTCCCACGGTGGCGACCGCCGCCGAACGGGTAAGAACCCGGAGCGCCGCACGTGGAGACGGCGCACGCCGAAAGGAGGTCCCACGTGACCGCACACCGCATCGTCGTGGTCGGCGGCAGCTTCGCCGGCCTGACCGCCGCCTACGACCTGAAGCGTGAGCTCGGTGATGCGGCCGACATCACCGTCATCGCCCGCGACGAACGCTTCGTCTTCATCCCTTCGCTCATCTGGGTGATCGCCGGGTGGCGCAAGCCCGGGCAGCTCGTCTTCGACCTCGCCCCCAGCCTCGAGCGCAAGCGCATCCGTTTCATGCACGCGACCGCCGAGGGCTTCGACATGGCCGCCGGCAAGGTGCTGACCGACCGCGGCGAGGTCGGGTACGACCACCTCGTGATCGCCACCGGCCCGAAGTTCGACTTCGAGGCGGTACCGGGGCTGGGGCCGGCGGCCGGCACGACGCTCTCGATCTGCTCGATGTCCCACTCGATCGACGCCGCCAAGGCCTTCCTCGACTTCACCCAAGACCCGGGGCCGGTGGTGCTGGGGGCGACGCAGGGGGCGAGCTGCTTCGGCGCCGAGTACGAGATGGTCTTCAATATCGACCGCGCCCTGCGCCAGGCGAAGATCCGCGACCGCTCGCCGGTGACCTTCGTCACTTCCGAGCCCTACCTCGGGCACTTCGGCATCGGCGGCATGGGTCACGGAGAGCCGATGGTCAAGGCCTTCTTCAAGATGCGCCGTCTCGAGAGCCGCGTGAACGTCGCCTTCGACCGCGTCGAGCCCGGCGTGATCCACCTCACCAACGGCGAGGAGCTGCCCTTCAAGTACGCGATCGTGATCCCGCCCTTCAAGGGCGTCGACGCGGTGACGAACACGCCCGGGCTGGGCAACGAGCGCGGCTTCATCCCCGTCGACGACGGCTACCGCCACGTCGACTTCCCCAACATCTACTCCGCCGGCGTGGCCGTGGCGGTGGCCCCTCCCGAGCCGACGCCGATCCCCACCGGCGTGCCCAAGACCGGCTGGATGAGCGAGGTCATGGCGCGCGTCGCGGCGCACAACATCGTCGTGGACGTCAAGGGCGGCGAGCGCAAGGAGCTGCCCTTCGGCGAGATCAGCGCGCTGTGCATCATGGACGCCGGCACGCAGGGCGTGATCCTCATCGGCGACCACGTCTTCAGGCCGCGCGACCGCGAGTGGCTGATCCCCGGCCCCTGGTCGCACTGGGCCAAGCTCGCCTTCGAGAAGTACTACATCAACAAGATGAAGTATGGGGTGAGCAGGCTGCCGTGACCGGGCCGTGACGGTGGCCGGGCGGCGCCCACGCGCCGCCCGGCCGCCTCACCCTCGGCAGTGCCTCACTCTCAGCGGTAGATGTACACCCGCTCGCCGAGGAACGAGCGGTCGTACACCCACCTGCACACCCAGACCGGCTCGCGCACGCAGCCGTGGCTCGCCGGGTACGGCGGCACCGACCAGTAGCCGTGGATCGCGAACTCGCCGAGGAACCCCATCGTGTAGGGCATCAGGTCGGTGCCGAAGAGGCTCACCGACATCGGGATCTTGCTCTTGATGGCGAAGGCGCCCTCGGGCGTGTTGCCGGTCGCCCCGGTCGAGACGGCGATGAGGCCGGCGACCTTGCCGTCCTTCACGACCATGAGGATCTGCCGCGTCTTGTCGACCTCGATGTGGACGCTCGGGCTCGCGTACCGGGGCTTCACCACCTTGGCGAATTCGAGTTTGCGCCAGTCGGCGTAGTTGATGACGTAGTCGCGGGTCAGCCGATAGGCCTTCTGGAACGCCATGACGGCGTCCTTGTCCTTGACGCCGAAGTACCGGTCGATCGCCGGCACGCGGATCTTGAGTTGGCTGAGCCGCGTCAGCAGCCCCTCGACGATGAGGCCGCTCGAGCCGACCCTGAGCGTGCGGTAGGGCACCTTGAAGTTGCGCGTGAACTCCTTGCGCGCGTAGTCCTCGGTGGCGCGGAGCGCGCACTCGACCTTGAACCACTCGATGCCCGGCGTGGGCAGGCGGAAGACGACCTTGCCGTCGACGACCCGGCGCACGACCTTGCCGACGAGGACGCCGCGGTGGTAGACGCGGGCGACGGCGTACCCGTCGTAGTCGGCCGGGGCCACGTTGACGACGAAGCGCGTGGGCAGGAAGGGGACGGCGGTGCCGAAGGAGGTCGTGACGGTGGGCCGAACGGCCAGCGGGAGCAGCGGGCCCGTCGTGCCGTCGGCGGTCAGACGGGCCGAGACGGTGCAGTTGCGCTCGGCGACGAAGCCGGTCGTGAACGCGCCGGCGGCGTCGGTGAGGACGGTCGCCACGTCGACTCCATCGACGGCGACCGCGACCTCGAGCCCCTCGGCGGCCGGCGCGACCGTGCCGGTGACGTTGACCGTGCCGAGGTAGCCGATCTCGGGCTGTGAGAGCGCGTAGGTCAGGGCGTACGGGGCCGGCGAGGCCGACGGCTCCGGTGACGGCTCGGCCGAGGGCGACGCGGACGGGTCGGCGGAGGGCGACGCCGAGACGTCGCCCAGCGGCGTCGGCGTCTCGTCGGCCAGCGCCGGCACGGCCGAGATCGTCGCCGCCACGGCGGAGCCGACCACGGCGACGACGAGGAAGAGGACGACCCACCCCGCGAGGCTCCGCGCCCCGCGCCCGTCGCTCGATAGATCGCGCATCTCGCTCCTCCCTGGTTCGTACGCCCTCGTGGCGAAGGTAGCACGGCCGCGCGGCGCCCGCCACGCGATAGCATCCGGTAGCATTAACGGCGTTCGACACCGGGGGCGTGAATCCGCCGTGCCGGCCGCGGGCGCCGCGTCGGCCGCGGCCACGACCGGCGCGGCGCGGCATGCGCCCCCACGACGGCGAGGAGTGAGGATGCTCGACATCAAGCTGGTGCGCTCGCACCCCGAGGTCGTCCGCGAGGCGCTCGAGCGGCGCGGCGCCGGCAGCTCGAGCCTCGACGAGTTCCTCGCCGTCGAGGAGGAGCGCCGCCGCCTCACGACCGCCGTCGAGGAGCGCCGCGCCACGCGCAACACGGCGAGCGACGAGATCGCCAAGGTCAAGAAGAGTGGCGGCGACGCCGCCCAGGCGATCGCCGCGATGAAGGAGCTCGGCAGCGAGATCAAGGCGCTCGAGGAGCAGCTCGCGGCGACCGAAGGGCGCATGAACGAGCTGCTCCTCGAGATCCCCAACCTCGTGCTCGACGGCGTGCCCGCGGGCGGCGAGGACGACGCCGTCACACTGCGCGAGGTCGGCGAGCGGCCGGCTTTCGACTTCGAGGCCAAGGACCACCTCGAGCTCGGCCTCGCCCTCGACCTCGTCGACATGGAGCGCGCCGCGAAGGTCAGCGGCTCGCGCTTCGCCTACCTCAAGGGCGACCTCGTGCTCCTGCAGTTCGCCCTCATCCGCCTCGGCCTCGAGGTCGTCTCAGAGAAGGGCTTCCGCCCCGTCGTCCCGCCTGTGCTCGTGCGCGAGGAGGCCATGTACGGCACCGGCTTCTTCCCCACCGACCGGGCGCAGATCTACGAGACGACCGACGGCGACTGCCTCGTCGGCACCTCCGAGGTGCCGCTGGCCGCGATGCATATGGAGGAGTTCCTCGACGGCGACGCCCTGCCGCTGCGCTACGCAGGCTATTCGACCTGCTTCCGCCGCGAGGCCGGCGCCGCCGGGCGCGACACGCGCGGCATCCTCCGCGTCCACCAGTTCGACAAGCTCGAGATGTTCTCGTTCTGCCGGCCCGAGCAGTCGGCCTTCGAGCACGAGCTGATCCTCTCGGCCGAGGAGGACCTCCTCCAGCTCCTCGAGATCCCCTACCGCGTCGTCGACATCGCCGCCGGCGACCTCGGCGCCCCTGCGGCGCAGAAGTTCGACTGCGAGGCCTGGCTGCCCGGCCAGCAGCGTTACCGCGAGCTCACGAGCTGCTCCAACTGCACCGACTACCAGGCGCGGCGCCTCAACTGCCGCTACCGCACCGACAAGGGGCCGCGCTTCGTGCACACCCTGAACGGCACGGCCATCGCCATCGGGCGCACGCTCATCGCGATCATGGAGAACCACCAGCAGGCCGACGGCAGCATCGCCGTGCCGAAGATGCTGCGGCCCTACGTGGGCAAGGAGAAGCTGGGAGGCTGAGGGAAGCGGGGTGGCGGCCCGAGCCGCCGCACTCTATTCGACGACGATGGGCTCGCCGAAGGTGGCGACGTCGTTGTCCTCGTGCCAAGGGATGAAGTAGCTCGCGACCTCGACCTGCGGGAAGGCGGTCTCGATCACCGTCCGCACGAGGAGCAGGTCGCGCTCGAGCAGCTCCTGCTGGTCGAAGCCGAAGCCCCCGAGGGCGCGCTCATAGCTCGAGCACTGCTGGTGCGAGACGAGCACGATCCGGCGCGCCCCGTGGCCCTCGACCAGGGTCGTGAGGCACTCGAGCACGACGCGCCGCTCCATGCCCGGGCGGGCAAGCAGCAGCGGCCCGCCGGGGATCAGCAGGCGGTCGGCCTGGGTGAGGCCGAGCTCGAGCTGCAGGCGCTCGAGAGCGGGCGCCAGCACGGCGTCTGAGCAGGCGAGGAGAACGTCGGACACGGCGCCTAGTATGCCAGAGGGCCCGTTGCTACACTACCGTCGCGCGCCCGCGGCGCACCCGCGGCGCACCCGCCGGGCGCTCGCCGCGCGCTCGGCGGAGGGGTGGCCGAGAGGTCGAAGGCAGCGGTCTTGAAAACCGCCAGCGGGGCGACTCGCTCGTGGGTTCGAATCCCACCCCCTCCGCCACTTCTGCACGGAAAATGCAGGGAAAAAGTGTCGAGGAGCTCGAGTCGCATCAACGTGCCCGGCTTGACCTTCGCTGTACGCCGTCTTCCTTCGTTCTCGACGCCTATCCTTCGACTTCGACCTGGAAGCCTCCATAGGCCACTTGCTTCATGTCGAACGGCATGACCATATCCCTATATTCTTCCGCCTTCTCTCCCATCTCCTTCATCACCTTGGCATTCACCTCATCGCGATGCGCTTTGGAGTCGAAAATGATGAAGGAAAACCACACGGTCTGATCGCCCTGGGCTCCGGTCATATCAGGAAATGCGCGAGTCTTCTCGCTGCCCATTTCCTGGGGGGTCAGGTCGTCGCCTCGGCATTCATAGTACGCCAGCGCCCCGTGTTTCATCCAGGAATCACGACCGCTCTCTGCCATCTTCTTGTACTCTTCACCCCTGTCAGTAGGGATCACAAGCACGAATCCGTCCACATACTTCGCCATGTCGTAGTGCCCCCTTCTCGACTGAGAATCCATCACCAAGATACCCAGCGTGGGCTGACGTCTACTGATGGAGACTGTCATCCCAGCGTGGGCTGACGTTTCGACCGGCCGGGGCGAGGCGCTTCAGCCGGCGCCGGCCCTCGCTCGAGAGACGACCCACCGAGTACGGCCGCGTCCAGGGCGAGCGGGGTCGGTGCCCACACAGCCGGGAGACCCGGACCACACGCCCTTCAGGCCCCGTCGGTCCGCCCCAGCACGCCGGGGTACCGGCGAAGCATGAAGCGGTCGAACTGCGGCACGGTGAACGCCGCGAGGCCGTGCCCCGGCGTGTAGAGGAGGCCCTTGTCGATGAGGCGCGAGCGGATCGGCCCGGCCTGCTCGACCGTGCGGCCGACACGACGCGCGACCTGGGTCGCGCGATGCGGTTCCGGCCCGAGCTCGGCCATCGCGTACAGGTACTTGAGCTCGAGCTCAGTGGTCCGTTCGGCCCTCACCCGGAAGAAGCTCTCATCGAGGCTCTCTTCGACGATGGGCAGGACGGAGGTCGCATCCTCCTCGTCGATCGGTGACTCGGAGGCCTCGTCCCAGACGATGCGACCGTACTCCTGCAGGAAGTAGGGGTAGCCCTCGGTGTACGCGACGATCCGGGAGACCGCCCCGCGCGTGTAGTCGACGCCGAGTTCGCGCGCGGGAAGCACCAGCGCATCGGGAGCGTCCCGCGACGGACTCAGCGCACCGATCCGCACGAAGCGGAACAGCCGCTCGCTGTAGGACTTGGCCTCGCCGGCGAGTCGCGGCATCTGAGGAAGGCCGGCCCCGACCAAGGTCATGGGTACGGCGCGCCGCGCGCACCTGTGCAGCGCCACGATGAGTCCTTCGAGCTCCTCCTGTTGGAGGAACTGGATCTCATCGAGAAGCAGGATGACCCCGATGCCGTGGTCACGGGCGGCTTCGCCGATGGCGACGAACAGGTCGCCGAGGTCATCCGAGAGCGATCCGCTGTCTGCGGATCCAGCGAGGGCCTCCACATCGACCCCCGCCGTCATGGCGCCATCGGGGTTGAACGTGAGGGTGAACGACTTGAGCGTCGCGGCAGCGCGAAGCATGCGGTCCTTCCAGCGAGCTTTGGGAGCGATCTGAAGCAGCACTTTGCGCGCTTGCGCGGCGACCTTCGGGGCGAAGGGGGTCTTCTTCTCGATCTCCCATTCCACGGTCGCCCAGCCACGCGTCTCCGCCTTCTCACGGAAGACATCGAGGAGGACCGTCTTGCCCACCCCGCGCAGCCCCGTGATGATCATCGACTGCTCCGGGTGCCCGTTCTCGAGTCGCTCCAGCAGTATGTCGAACGACTCGAGTTGCTTGTCGCGCCCGACGAGCGCGGGCGGCTTGGTGCCGGCGCCGGGGGCGTAGGGGTTCTTGCGGGGGTCCATGCAGCCTCCCTTTACAGACTAGACAGAACTTACGCCACAAACGAAAGTCGTGTCTAGTGTGTCAAGTCGGTTGACGCGGTCGCGACACACGCTACTCGCTCAGTCGCCCGCGCCCTCCGGGAACAGCCCACCGGCGCGACCGAGCTCGCTGACTGACACCACCTCGACCTCGTCGGCCTGCGGGTAGCGCCTGTCGCCAGGATAGACAACGGCCACCCGCTCCAGGCCGAGGCCGGCCACGGCGTTCCTCCGTGAAAATCCTTCCTGGGATGGTGGCTTTTCATGGTGCTTTCGCCTCAGATGCACTGCACGAAGCCCGCGGGTGCGCCTTCCCACCCCCTGGGCGGGGCGCACGTCGAACCGCGGCAGCGCGGGGCTGGGCGCCCGAACGCGCTAGACTGCCTTGCAGCTGCTCGATCCGCGAGCCCCCGGTGTCTCGCGCTGAGTGGGAGGCGAGACTCGACATGGACTACGACGAAGGACAGGCGAGGGCGACCGCCGAGGCCTACGACGAGGAGGCCGAGGCCACCGGCTGGCACGGCCCGGAGGTCGCCTTCGGGCTCGCCTTCAAGTACCTCCGGCCGGGCGAGACGATTCTCGACCTCGGCATCGGCACCGGGCTGGCCGCTGTCCTCTTCCGCCAGGCAGGGCTGCGGGTGCACGGCATGGATCTCGCGCCGGAGATGCTCGAAGCCTGCCGCGGCAAGGGGTTCACCGACCTTGTCCTCCACGACCTGACCGCGGTGCCCTACCCCTTCCCCACCGAGAGCTTCGACCACGCGGTCTGCGTGGGGACGCTGAACTTCATCCGCGACCTGACGCCGGTTTTCGCGGAGACCGCCCGCATCCTCCGTG
>DATHSP010000177.1:0-1912 GCA_035464075.1 Thermoleophilia bacterium
CGCTCCGTCGGCTCCGGGCGAAGCGACGTGGCCGCCGCACCCGGCGCGGCCGCCGAGGCGCCGAAGTACTCGCAGAGCTCGTCGTACCCGACGGGCAGCAGCTCCCAGTCGCGTGCGAGATAGCCGCGGGACGCGGCGTCCGCCGTCACCTCGCGGCTGGCGTGCTGCGGCTCGATGAGGTCGCCGACGCAGACCATCCTCGTCGACCGCACCGCGGTCCCCCACCCCACGGGTCGCAGCGCGTCGACCTCGACCTCGCGGCAGGGGAAGCGCCGGGCAACATCCACCGACGGCTCGTACTTGAGCAACCAGAGCCCGGAGAGGTGCGTCACTCCGCGGCGGCCGTCGTCCGTGACGGTCTCGAGGAAGTAGTGCGGCAGGCCAGCACCTTCTGCCCTCAGCGCCCTGAGGATCCGCACGCGCGGCCCCGGTGGACCCAGGCGCGAGCGCGCCCACGGCAGCACGATGCGCAGAACGACCCAACCGAGTCCGAGGAGCAGGAGGAGAGCCCAGAACAGATCGCGGCCGGTCATCAGCTCGATGATGTGGGAGACGACGACCGCGGTGCCGACCGCGGTCAGCACGCCACGCCAGCGGTTGCCGTCCGCGGTCATCGCTCTCCCGTCAGGGGGCGGGCGGCGGCGACTACCGCCGCCGCCGCCCGCCCCTCCGCTCCTTGAGCGCCTCGCGCAGCACCCACTCGACCTGGGCGTTGACGCTGCGGAGCTCGTCGGCGGCCCACTTCTCGAGCTCCTTCCAGAGCTCGGGGTCGACGCGCAGCAGGAACTGCTTGCGCGCGGCCATCAGGCTGTCTCCAGGGCCTGGGCGTCCGCCGAGGCGGACGGGGCCACCCGGCGCCCGCGTGGCCGGGCCTCACGATGCGTCCCCTGCGTCACGGCTCGGTCGCCCGTCCTCTCATGGCCTCGCGTCACCCGCCGGCCGCCGGCCTCACTGGTACAGCGTGCCGGCGTTGACGATCGGGTGCACCTCGCTCTCGCCGCAGAGCACGACCATGAGGTTGCTCACCATCGCCGCCTTGCGCTCCTCGTCGAGCTCGACGACGCTCTGCTCGGCGAGCTGCGCCAGGGCCATGTCGACCATGCCCACGGCGCCGGCCACGATCTTGCGCCGCGCGGCGATGATCGCCTCGGCCTGCTGGCGGCGGAGCATCGCCTGGGCGATCTCGGGTGCATAGGCGAGATGGGTGAGGCGCGCCTCGTCGACGAGCACGCCGGCCTTGGCCAGGCGCTCCTCGAGCTCGGTCTTCAGCGCCGCCGAGACGTCGAGGACGTTGCTGCGCAGGGTGATCTCGTCGGCCTCGCCGTCCTCGCCGTGGTCGTACGCGTAGGAGCTCGCCACGTGCCGCAGGGCCGACTCGCTCTGCATCGAGACATACTGCTCGTAGTCGTCGACGTCGAACACGGCCTGGGCGGTGTCCTGCACGCGCCAGACGACCACGGCGGCGATCTCGACCGGGTTGCCGCGCCGGTCGTTGACCTTGAGGTGGTCTCCGGTCAGGGTCCGCGCCCGCAGCGAGACCTTGTAGCGGCCCAGGGTGCGCGGTTTCGCCTGCCCCTTCTTCTTCGTCGCCGATTCGACGAGCTGCTCCGCTGCCTTGCTGAGGGCGCCGCTCCCTCCGGTCGCGCTGCCGTTGGCGAAGAACGGGTTGCCCCAGCGGAAGCCCGTCTCCCGGCTCGTGCCCTTGTAGTCGCCGAAGAGGATGAGCACGCGGGCCTCGTTGGGCTGCAGCGTGAAGAAGCCCGGCGAGACGACGATCGCCACCGCGAGCACGACACCGCCGGTGATGAGCATCCACCAGATCGGGACCGTCGTGCCGTTGGCGTTCTCGCCGCCTTCGAGGAACGAGTAGACGATGAGCGCCGTCGCGGCGGCGTAGAGGGCGATGTCGACC
>DATHSP010000178.1:0-3757 GCA_035464075.1 Thermoleophilia bacterium
GGCGTCACGAAGAGCGTCGGGGGCGGCACCCCGGACGGGCGCCCCGGTGTCGCCGTCCTGGTGTTCACGATGTCGCGCAAGGACATGGAGAAGCAGCTCCTCCTGCGCGTCGGCCAGACGATCATGACCTGCGCGACGACCGCCTGCTACGACGGTCTCGCCGGCGGTGAGGAGCGCCTCAAGATCGGCGGCAAGCTCCGCTACTTCGGCGACGGCTTCCAGCGCAGCAAGCTGCTCGAGGGCCGTCGCCTGTGGCGCGTCCCGGTGATGGACGGCGAGTTCGTCGTGGAGGAGAGCTTCGGCGTCACGAAGAGCGTCGGCGGCGGCAACTTCTTCATCATGGCCGCCGACCTCGAGCACGCCCTGGACGCCGCCGAGGCGGCGGTGGCGGCGATGCGCGCCGTACCCGGGGCGGTGATGCCGTTCCCCGGCGGCATCGTGCGCAGCGGCAGCAAGGTCTCGTCGCGCTACAAGGGCCAGAACGTGTCCAGCAACACGCCCTACTGCCCGACGCTGCGCGGCTTCGAGAAGTCGGAGCTCAGGGAGGGCGAGAACGCGGTGCTCGAGATCGTGATCGACGGCTTGAGCGAGGAGTCGGTGGCCGAGGCGACACGGGTCGGGGTCGCCGCCGCCTGCCGGGACGGCGTGCTGCGGATCTCGGCCGGCAACTACGGCGGGTCACTCGGGCAGTACAAGTTCGCCCTGCACGACCTGGTGAAGCCATGAGGCCGCCCCGGGTGACGCGAGGAGGGGAGAGGAGGCACCGCCGATGATGTGCATCGCCTGCGCGGCCGCCGCGCTGGACCGCGGCGGCGTGACGCTGACACGCAAGGAGAGCAGCCCGATCCCGGTCGAGGCCGACAGCATCTGCCCCGACCGCTTCGCCGCTCTCGGGCCGGCGGACATCGCCCGCCTGCCGGCCTTCTATTGGCGCCGGCAGGTGACGCTCGGCGACCTCTTCGAGATCGACGGCGCCGGAGCCAGCGACATCACCGTCACCGGCGACCTCACGGCGGTGAAGAAGATCGGCCACGGCATGACCATGGGGCGCGTCACCGTGCACGGCACGGTCGGGCCGCACACCGGCGCCTTCATGACCGGCGGCGAGCTCGTCGTCGAGGGCGACGCCGGGGACTGGCTCGGCGCCCACATGGCCGGCGGCCGGATCGTCGTCGAAGGCGGCGCCGGACACTTCGTAGGCGCCGCGTACTCGGGCGACTCGAAGGGCATGCGCGGCGGCACGATCCTCGTCAAGGGCAGTGCCGGTCGCGAGGCCGGGGCGCGCATGCGCCGCGGTCTCATCGTCGTGCTCGGCGACGTGGGCGAGTTCGCCGGGGCGAACATGCTCGCCGGCTCGGTCTTCGTCGGTGGGCGGCTCGGTCGCCGCCCCGGCGCCGGCATGAAGCGCGGCACCGTGGTCGGCTTTGGCGACGCTCCCGACCCGCTGCCGACGTTCCGGTACACGTGCACCTACCGCCCCGTCTTCATGCGCTACTATCTCCGCCACCTCAGGGAGTCCGGGCTCGTCGGTGACGGCGAGCTCGGCGGCGAGCTGTTCCGCCGCTACATCGGCGACCTGACGAACGGCGGCAGGGGGGAGGTGCTGGTCCGTGCTGAGTCTGAATGAGCGCGCGGCGGCGCTCTTCGCGCAGGCGGAGGCGGCGGCCGACCTCCTCGAGGTCGCGGTCGCCCGCCTGCCCAACGGCGCCGCCGTGCTCGACGCCGGCGTCGAGGCCCCGGGCTCGCTCGAGGCCGGGCGGCTCTTCGGCGAGGTCTGCCTCGGTGGCCTCGGCGACGTGCGCTTCCGCCAGCTCGAGGTCGGCGACCTGACGCTCCCCGGCGTCGAGGTCAACGTCAATCACCCGGTGACCGCCTGCATGGCCTCGCAGTACGCTGGCTGGGCGGTGAACGTGCCGGCCACGGAGACCTCGAAGAAGTACTTCGCCATGGGTTCGGGGCCCGCCCGTGTGCTGTTCGCCGGCGAGCCCCTCTTCGAGCACCTCGAGTACCGCGACCCCGAGGCCACGGTCGCCGTGCTCGCGCTCGAGTCGCGCGCGCTGCCCGGCGCGGCCGTCGCGGAGTGGGTCGCGCGCAAGTGCGGCGTCCCCGTCGACCGGGTGCTGCTCCTCGTCGCGCCGACGGCCAGCCTCGCGGGCTCGGTGCAGATCGCGGCGCGCATCGTCGAGACCGGGCTGCACAAGCTGCACGAGGTCGGCTTCGACCTGGGGACGGTGCGCTCCGGCTTCGGCGCCTGCCCGCTGGCGCCGGTGGCGGCCGACGACCTCACCGCGATCGGCCGTACCAACGACGGCGTGCTCTACGGCGGCCGCGCCTGGTACACGGTCGCGACCGAGGACGCCGCGATCGAGGCCGTGATCGAGGGCCTGCCCTCGTCGGCCTCGCGCGATTACGGCGTCCCCTTCGGCGAGCTCTTCAAGCGCTACGAGGGCGACTTCTACAAGATCGACCCGCTGCTCTTCAGCCCGGCCGAGGTCGCGCTCACCAACGCGCGCAGCGGCCGCACGTTCAGGGCCGGCGGCGTGAACCCGGGCGTGCTCGCGGGATCGCTCCTCGGGTGAGGGTCGCGGTCCTCGGCCAGAGGCGGGGCTGGCACACCGAGAGCCTGCTCGCGGCGCTCGAACGGCGCGCCGTCGCCGCCGAGTGCTGCGCCGTCACCCAGCTGACGGCGCGGGTCGGCGGCGAGCCGTTGCTGACCGCCGGCGGCGTGCCGCTCGATGCCCAGGACGTCGTCTTCGTCCGCGCCATCCCCTCGGGGTCGCTCGAACAGGTCATCTTCCGCATGGACGCCCTGCGTCGCCTCGAGGCGGCGGGGGTGCGCGTCGTGAACCCGCCGGCGTCGATCGAGTACGGCGTCGACAAGTTCTACACCTCGGCCCTGCTCGCGGCGGCGGGCATCCCTACCCCGCGCACCATCGTCGCGGAGCGCTTCGAGGATGCTCTCGCGGCCTTCGACGAGCTCGGCGGCGACGTCATCGTCAAGCCGCTCTTCGGCTCTGAAGGCAAGGGGATGGTCCGAGTCGGGGACCCCGACAGCGCGTACCGCGCCTTCCGCGCTCTCGAACTGGGCCGCTACGTGTACTGCGTCCAGGAGTTCGTCGCCCACGAGGGGGCCGACGTGCGCGCCTTCGTGATCGGCGACGAGGTCGTCGCCGCGCTGCTGCGGCGCGCCGACCACTGGAAGACGAACGCCTCGCAGGGCGGCAAGGGTGAGCCCTACCCGCCCGACGAGCGGCTGCGCGAGCTCAGCTTGCGCGCGACCCGGCTCGTCGGCGCCGACTACGCCGGCGTCGACCTGCTGCCGCGCGACGACGGCGACTACACGGTCCTCGAGGTCAACAGCATCCCCGGGTGGCGCGCGCTCAGGGCGGCGACGGGCGTCGACGCGGCCGAGCTCCTCGTCGACCACGTGCTCGGGGAGGGGCGGTGAGGGGACGGCCGGCGGGAGGCCGGGAGCCGCGGTGAAGCCGCTCTCCGGCGCCGAGGTCGCCAGGGCGGGCAGGCTCGCCTGCCTCGTCGAGGCGGCGGTCGAGAAGCCGGGCAACGTCTCGCCGGCGGCCGCCTTCCTCGACACCACCTACGAGGACTTCGTCGCCAGCGCCCAGGCGATCGGCCCGTCGCTCGCCGACGCCGGGCGCGCCGATGTGGGGGAGACCGTGCTGCGCGCCGTGCGCGAGACGCGGCTCCGGGTCGCGACCAACACCAACCTCGGTATCGTGCTGCTGCTCGCTCCGCTGGC
>DATHSP010000179.1:0-4001 GCA_035464075.1 Thermoleophilia bacterium
CGCGCGTCGCGACGCATTCCGTCAAATCGGCGCATCCATTCCGCGTGCGATCCGCACCATGCCCGGCGCCACCGAACCCCCCGGCATCCTGGAGACTTCGTGGTCGCGAGCCCTGGCTTTGGCGGTCTCCGGCGGAGGGCCCGACGGCAGTCTCTCCTTGCGCGTCAGCGGTCTCTCGTTGCGCGTCACCGCTCGCCCGTAGCGCGTCGGCGGTCACCCGCCGGCGTTCATCGGCTGTCACCCGCCGCGTGATGGCTGTCACCCGCGGGCGCTGCGCGGCCGGTCTCCGCGGTGCGCCGGCGGTCTCCGCGCGCCGGCCGGCGTCGCGACAGCTCGAATCGGCCGCGAGATTCCGGCAACAATACGCCGGATCCAGCACGCCACACGGGTGGTCAATCGCGGTATCAGGCGTACGGCCGGTTGACGTTCGCGCTTTCGATGACACCCCCGCACCCCAGCCCCCCGCCCCGGGGCCCCTGCACTCGCCGCGAGCCATCCCCCTGCGAGACGCTACGAGACGCCGTCCCCTTTGCCACGCTCCGCCAGCAGCCGCGCCGCCTCTTCCTCCGCCTGCCGCCGCGCTGCCTCGGCCCGCTGCGCCCGCAGCCGCAACGCGCGCTCCTTCTTGTCGATCACCACGTTGGACATGAAGGCCGTCGACGGCTTGGCCGACTCCACGTCCGACAACGCGAGACCGTCGAACTCGGCCCGCATCGCCCTTGTCATACGCACGCGCTTCTCGCTGAAGTAGCTCGCCGCGCTCGCCTGGTGTCGCGCGGTGCGCAACTCGGTGCGTTGCAGGTAGTAGTGGCTGATCATGTGGAAGACCTCGCCCTCGCCCCAGCGGAACCACACGGCGACGGGCTCCTCCCCGTACTTCTGACCGAGCTCCTTGCTCGTGATGAGCACCTGGACGCGCTCGGGGTCGACGACGCGGATCGGATAGGACGACCCCTCGAGCCACCACAGCGGGTCGTCCTGGCCGTCGATCACGCCCTGGAGGTAGATGTTGTCGGGGTCCTTGACCTCGATGCGCACGACGTCGTCGGCGGTCGGCCGCTCGTTGAAGGCAAGGACGCCCGGGAAGGTCGGCTCGATCACGTGCTTGAGCGCCCAGTCGGTCGTGAAGAGGCTGCCGCCGGTCTCGACGAAGGCGCGGATGCGGGTGATGGCGTGGGCCGACACCTGGCCCGGGCAGTTGATGACGAGAAGCTGCTCGGGGCGCAGCGCGAGGCGGTCGAGGGTGGACGGCTCGCAGGCAGTGAACTCGACCTCGAGCGCGCCGAGCACGTCCTCGACGCGGTCGTAGCACCCGCGCACGACGACCACGTCGGACTTCTCGACGGCGTCGAGCACGCGCGCCTTCTCCGGCGCGTCGCGCCGGAGCTGCTCGCGCGTGATCTGCGCCGCGGCCCTGTAGGCGCGGGCGCGGTCGTCCGCCTGGGCCGGCCCCGGCTTCGCCGTCTTGGCCGGACCCGACTCCGTCGTCTGCGCCGGCCCCGGCTCCGTGGGATCGGCCGGACTCGGCGTCGCCGTCGCCGCCATCGGTTCGAGTGGCTGTGTCATGTCGCTCCCCCTTGTCGTCGCTGGATCAGTGAAGGTACGGCGGTGAGGCGGCGGCGCGACGCGGGAGCGTCGCGCCGCCGGCCCCGCCTCACCGGTCGAATCGCCGGCCCGGACTCACCGGTCGCGCTGCCGGACTCGCCTCACCGGCCGCCTCACCGGTCGCGCTGCCGGGCCCGCCTCACCGGCCGCCTCACCGGTCGCGCTGGCGGCGCCGCGCCCGCTCGCGCGCGTCGGCGATTCGCCACTGCGGCTCGGGGCGCTCCGGCCGCGGGTCGGTGCGGCTCGTCCGCGGCCGGCCGCCGCTGCCCTCGCCGGCCCGCCCGCCGCTGCGCCCCTCGCCGGCCTGCACGCCGCCGACGTTGAAGAACGCCGCGTGGACCGGCCGGCCCCTGTACGTCAGCAGCGACCCGAGCACGCCGTTGCCCTCGAAGCGCAGGTCCCAGCCCAGCCCGGGGCTCTTGAACGACTGCGGCTTCAGGTCGGCGATGCGCTCGAGGAAGGCCCTGGCGACGGCGGCGTCGTCGCAGACCTCGGCGTCGCTCACCAGGGCCTCGAAGACGTAGCTGCGCAGCAGGCGGTCGTGCAGCAGCGCGTACTTCTCGGGGATCGAGACGAAGTCGAGCCCGATCACGCGCTCGCCGTGCAGGACGAGCAGCCCCTGCTGGCCGTCGACGAGCGGGAAGGCCGCGAGGACCTCGTCGAGGTCGCGCTTCTTGTGCACGTAGGCGTCGCGCTGCGCGCCGGTGCGCGAGTGGGTGCCGTGCCTGTCGTGCAGCATCGCGACTTCATCCCACACGCGTCCCTGGTCGGAGCGGTACCCTCTCCCCACCCTGGCCGACATGGCGACGGACTCCTTGAGGGCGAAGCGCACGTTGCGGTCGGCCACGAGCTCGCTCTCGGCGAACTCGGGCATGTCGTAGTGCCAGCGCCCCTGCTCGGTGCAGCTCACCGGCACGATCAGCTCGCTGTGCTTGCCGACCAGGATCGTGGTGTTGAGGACGCGGTTCTGCTTGGCCCCGCGCAGTTCCTCGCCGTCGAGCACGAGGACGCGGGAGTCGCTGCCGTTCTCGAAGCGCAGCTCGGGGACCGCCCCGCCCTCGCTCACCTCGCGCACGCGAGCCTGCTTGCCGGCGAGCGCCTCGCCCAAGGTGACGTACCACGGCCCACCCTTCGTGTCGGCGGTGAGCGGATAGACGGCGAGCCCGCGTGCGGTCTGCACGCCGCCCAGCTGAAGGATCCCGGTGATGGCAGTACCGTTCGTCGCTTCGTGTCGTGATGTCATGCGGCCCCTCCTCGTTCGCCTTGAGGCTGATGCCATTATAGCATCATCCTCAGGTCCCGTGTCGTTGTCGACGATGCTATACTGGCATAGGCGTCGGACGGAAGCGCGACGCACAGCGCCGGCGCGTGGGTCGGGACACCCGGCGGTGTCGGCGCCGACACCGGCGCCTGCCCTGAGAGAGTGCTGAAGGTACTCACCGCTCGCCCGCGTAGAATGCGGGCGACACAGATCGGCGCGGCAGAGGACGCCGCGGAGGAGAGGCCGAGGATGGGTACGGCGAACGAAGTAGAGATAGGCGCGCGGATCGGCGCGCTGCGCGAGCAGCGGGGCTGGAGCCAGCGCGCCCTCGCCAAGGTGCTGGGAGTGAACCAGTCAGTCCTCAGCCGCATCGAGGCGGGCAAGCGGCGCGTGAGCGCGACCGAGCTCGAGCAGATCGCCGCCGCGCTCGACGTCGACCTCCACGCCCTGCTCTCCGGTCGCCCGGGGCCCTCTGGGAGACCGGCGCCCTCCGCGACGCCGCGACGCCGCTCCGGGCCCCGCCCCGGCAAGCCCGGCGTCGCCGCCACACAACGCCGCGGCTTCGCCCGCGAAGGTCTGCCCGAGGCCCCCGCCCTGCCCCGAATGGCGTCCCCCGCTCTCCCGCCGGCCTCGACCCGCTCTGGACCGGAGCGTGCGCTTCGCTCGGAGGACGAGACCCCCGCCCGTGTCCACGCATTCACGCCCGGCGACGAGTTCAGGGAGCTTGCAGCGCGCATGGACGACGCGGAGCGTGACGACGGCGCCGACCTGAAGCACCTCGAGGCGGCCGAGGACCGACCCGCGCCTGCTCGGCTCTCAGCCTCCGACGACCGCCGGGAGTCCGCCCTGCACGCGCGTCTCGCACGCCTTCGTGAGCAGGGCTTCTCGGACGGCGACACGCCGACCCGCGAGTTCGGCGACGCGGGCACCGAGCCCCCCCTGGAGACGTCGCCGTTCCCGCCGCAGCCGCCAGTGCGTCCGCTGCCGCCGCCGGCGCACACCGTGATCGACGACTACTTCCGCCTGCGCGGACTCGCCGAAGAGGATGAGGCGCTCTGGGCCTCCCCCCTGCCGTCCGTCGACGCCATGGGGCGGCGCCGCACCGTCGGCGCCGCGCAGTGGTCCCTGGCGGCCC